>JAOAPL010000266.1 GCA_025462925.1 Acidobacteriaceae bacterium | reverse complement strand
GCATGTAGTTCTCTTTGCTAGTAACATTTTCGGACGCGGGTTCAACTCCCGCCGCCTCCACCATTTTTCTACCCTTTTGGCAGTCGTGCTGATAGGTTCCCTGACAGCTTCAGCGCAAACAACGAAGCGAATTCCGAAAGACGGCAAGATGGACGTCACCGGAGCGAGGGCCCGATATTCCCAATTCTTCGGGACCAAGGACCAACCGAACAAGCCCGCGTGCACCACGGTGCAGGTGGTTCTGCCCGCTGGTGCTCGTCGCAGTGCGTCCAAAGTCGTAGATCGTGTATTCTCACCGCAGGATGCTTCTGCGTAATCTCGATCTCGACACCCTGCGGACTCTCGTCACGACGAATGATGTTCGTGGTTTCGCCCAGGCGGCTGACCGTCTTGGACGCACACCATCTGCCATCAGCTTGCAGATGAAGCGTCTTCAAGAGGATCTGGGAACACCGCTCTTTCGCAAGCACGGCCGGGCACTCAAGCTGACAGAAGCCGGACATACAGCGCTCGGATACGCTCGCCGTATGCTTGCGCTGAATGATGACCTCCTGCAAACCATGCAGGGAGTGACATTGGCCGGCACCGTTCGCATCGGTGCTCCGCAGGATTTCGCGTCTGTGCTGCCTGACACCTTGCGGCAGTTCACGGCGCTCTATCCGCGGATGCAGGTAGAACTGCGTATCGAGGGCAACGGAGCGCTTATTGAAGCCCTGGACAAAGGGCAGCTTGACCTCACACTGACAATCGGCTTCGCAGACCGGAAGGACGCGCTGCTCCTGGGCGAACTCCCCGTGCTCTGGATCGCCAGCCGGACCTTCCGCATGCAGGATGCTTCACTCCCGCTCGCTGTTTTAGGCCCTCAATGCGCCTTCCGCAAGGCTGCGGTGCAACAGCTCGAAGCCGCTGGCGTCCCGTACCGTATCGCGGCCACCAGCCCAAGCCTGGACGGCCTATGGGCAGCACTTCAAGGGGGACTTGGCATCACCGCACGTACCGCGATGCAATTACCAGCATCGCTCATGGCGAATAAATCGCCGCATCGCCTCCCCGTTCTCTCCAGTTTTCCCGTGGCGCTGCACCGTGGCCAAAACGCCGCCAACTCTGCTCTTGATGCTTTCCATTCTTTGCTTGGCGCGGCCACACGAGGCGCTCTGGCCGAACTTGCGCAGCCGCCACGCTCCCGCGTATTACGGAAAGCGTAAGCGCAATTCAATCGTTCGGTAAAAAGAATCAAATTGTGCAGCGTTCCCGTAGTTGGTACGGTGTACCCATGATCGCTCGCATCGTTTCCCTCATTGCTACCGTGGCATTCGCCATTTCCTCCGCGCATGCCCAGGCGCCAGCCGGGAACCCGTTTGTCGGCACATGGAAGCTCATCGCCGCGGACAAGATATTGCCAGACGGAACGCGCGTCGTCGACTATGGCGCTGAGCCGCACGGCCTGGCCATCTTTACTGCCGACGGCCATTACACGATTGACGTATTTCGCGATGTGCGCACAAAATTCGCCGCCAAAGACCGGGAGAAGGGCACCTTCGAGGAGTACAAGGAGGCGCAACTGAGCTCGAGTTGCAGCTTCGGCACCTATTCCGTCGACACTGCCGCCGGAAAGGTCACCTTACATACCGACCGCAGCACCTATCCGAACAACGACGACACGACAGTGGTCCGTGACTACGAACTGAAGGGCGAAACGTTAAGCTGGCGCGTCAGCCCTCGGCTCGACGGCTCCATCCCCATTACCGTGGTGCGCCGCATCGATGTTCAAGGAAAACGCGATTAGAATTCTAAGCGACCCTGTCGCTCCGGTTTCGGAGCGACAGGGCTATCCTCTTTGGTCTCAGTTAAGGGCAAACCGGAAGTAATCCAGACGGCAAGCCGGCGTACCGAAGAAATGGAAAGGGGGGGACTTAACCGATCGCGGGAAGCCAAGTGTTTTTTCGATCCATCTCTGAGAATTTCTGCGATACTGTGGCTACCGTGTGGTGTCTTCAGAACGAGAAACATTTTCGTACAATAAACGTACAATGGATCGGGCGATGGGGCCTTTTAAGCCGTTGTGGCAATTCTTGGAATCAATAACTTACGTGCTGTCAACACGCTAGATAGTTCAACTCCCGCCGCCTCCACCACTATAAATTAGGGAGCAGCGCCAAGCAGAATGGTCTGCGTGCTGCGGTGGCCGTTTAGGAATCTCTAAAACGACTCCCTGACGAGTTCCTCACTCTTCCTCCAGAGCGCCTCAGCATTGTTTGCGTCTAGCGCATATCCGCGTACGCCTTCGCTGATGGCGCTGATGGTCACGTGATCCGGCACGATATGGCCGACATGGCAATTCTCGCAATATTGGCCGCCCATTTCGTCAGCCCGTGCAACCACAGCAGCCCACACCGATGTTGCTGCCCCCTGAGGAATCGTCTTCCACTGAAAGGGCCCCTTACCCTGTGCGGCGAGCTGCTGATTGATCTCTTCGACGATTTTTTCGATGCGGCTGGAGTCGATGTGGCGATCCAGTTCCGTTCGAATGCCCCCCGGATGCACAGCTGCAGCCCGCACACCGTGGCCCCGGTGCCGTTTGTCGAAGGCCACGGCGAAGAGGATGTTCGCCGTCTTGGATCGGCCATAGGCAACGAATGGATCATATGGCGTGTGCTCGAAACTTGGGTCCTCAAGATCAACGTTCGAGTAGCGATGCCCTGAAGACGACAGATTGATGAGCCGCCCACCGGCCCGAATGAGACGCGCAATACGGTTGACCAGGACGAAGTGGCCTAAATGATTGGTGCCAAACTGAGTCTCAAAGCCGTCAGCCGTATGGCCAAGCGGTGTGGCCATCACGCCCGCATTGGCAATGACCACGTCAAACGGTTCCCCTTTCGCCAGCAGTTCATCAGCGCAAGCACGCACACTCTCAAGGTTGGCAAGATCGAGCCCGACCAGTTCCAAACTGCCATCCCTGTCCGCAGCGTCCTTTCGTACCTGCGCAGTCGCGTTTTCAGCTTTGGCCAGATCCCTCGCCGCGCCCACAACGTGCGCGCCATGTGCCGCCAGCGACCGCGCCGTTTCCACGCCGAGCCCGGCCGAAACACCGGTGACGAGGATCCGCTTGCCGCGCAGATCCACTCCCGACAAAACATCTTCGGTTGTTGAGGTTGCTCCAAAAACTTCCACCATACTTTTCCTCCTTACCAAGTCACATCCAATGAGATCAATCAGCGCCAGGCGGCTAGTGGATATCCTCATCACCGGTTCGCGCCCAATCAAATAGACCCGGTGCAAACGTTAATGCGGAGAGCCGAACGCAGAATTTGGAAACAGTGTCCTGCGCGAGTCACGCCAGTGCTGAAAAACACTCGAAGTCGTTCTGGCTGATTAACGCATTTTCTGTAGCTGTCGAAGGGAGGCAGCGCAACGAGCCGATGCTAAGGCAAGTAAAGAAGTGGCAGCGAGGCGTGATCGTCGCCTGCCGGCATCAACCGCTGGAGAGGCTTCTCAGCCGACATCCTCCAGTACAAAGGTCACTTTTAGAATCACCTTGAACGCGGAGATCTTGTTATTTTCTATCTGTACTTCCTGCTCCTTGACCCATGCGCTCTTGATTTGGCGAAGCGTCTTCGACGCTCGATCAACACCCCGTTGGATCGCGTCCTCGAAACTCATTTTAGACGTCGAAGTGATCTCCACCACGCGTGCGACAGACATGACCACACTCCTTGCCCGGCCAAAGGGCCGAGCTCACAGCCCGCACTTCATCAACTATTTCGTCGCGGGAATTGTGCGATGCCCAGAACTGTTCAACAAGATGTCCTAAACACAGTTCCGATGCGGATCGCGCCGAAAAGAGATGCCGCGGTTGGCCCGCAATGGAAAGCACTTTTGCTCATTGTTGGTTCCACAATTTACCTGGGATCGACGCCGAGAGTAGTCAACTCCCGCCGCCTCCACAATCTCTAAATTGTTTACCGATTCCCAACTCATAAAAAAGGTTAGTGTTTGTACCGCCGACGCGAGAATAATGTGAACAACAGAAAGGAAAGACCATGCCTCTCACAAAACTCGACGGCACCGCAGCTTTGATCGTGATTGATCTACAAAAAGGCATCGTCGGTCTGGGGACCGTGCACCCAGCGGGCGAGATCATCGCTCGCGCCGCTCAGCTTGCGCGCGCTTTTCGCGAGCGAGGTCTGCCAGTCGTCCTCGTGAACGCCACAGGTGCGGCTCCGGGCCGCACCGATGCCGGAAGTCCCAAGTTTTCACGTCCGGCCGATTGGACTGAGCTTGTTCCTGAATTGGAGCAACAACCCAGCGACCACATAGTCAGCAAGCAACGATGGGGCGCCTTCATCGGCACATCATTGGACGATTATTTGCGTCAGCGTGGTGTAACTCAAATCTTTTTGGCGGGCATCGCGACCAGTTTTGGCGTGGAATCGACAGCGCGTAGCGCTTACGATCACGGCTATAACGTTGCCCTTGTCGTAGATGCGATGACGGACCGCGACGCCGACGCGCACCGTAATAGCGTCGAGAAGATCTTTCCTCGACTAGGCGAGACGGACACAACCGACAACTTGTTGAAACTGTTGCGCGGTTGAAGGGATATTGGTTAAGCAACCAGGCGCAAAGCGTATTCGACGACCCGGCTCAGTACTGACTCTTTCTTCCCTGCATCAACTTCAACAGTATCCACTTCGATTTTGCTCACTACACAGGGACCTTCATCTCTCAAGAAGTTAAATGTCGGCTTTGGATCGAGGCAAGTTTCAGGTTCTCTTGAATATCTGCTCTTCACGATTACTCCGGTAACAGTAGCGTTCACCATGTGATGACCGCTGCTGCATCGCAGATTCAGGAAATCGAGAATTTGAAATCAAGACGCCACAAAATTTTTCGATCGCAAAACGCAACAGCCGCCGAACTCCCGGCGGCTGTTGCGTTTTCATGACTGGAAGCACTACGCGCTCTTGCTTGCTGCCTCGCACCCGCAATCCGATTCCTTTACGGGAGATGCCTTCACCTCTGCGGCGTGACCCTTTTCATACTCGTCGTGGCGACGCCACCAGATGCCGCTCTCGTTTCGCCCCTTGGGCGCGCGGTCGAGCCACTGGTACATGCCCCAGATGCCGTCTAGCCCGCGGGCATAGGCGGAATAGGAATGGTAGACGACGCCGTCCTCGAGCACGAAGGTGCTCAAGCCCGGCCTATCGAGCGAGTAGGTGGCGGGATCGGTTCCGCATGTGGCAGCGATCTGGACGACAGCCTCAGGAAAGGCTGTTGTATCCATCTTGACGCCACCGCGCTTGTAGTTGTAGTCGACGCTGCCCTCGCGCTGTTGCTCCTCGGTGAACGAGACGTTGAAGTCGAAGTTGAAATCGCCGCCGACCGAGGATGCCCAGGGAAATGTCCATCCCATCCGCTGCTTGTACGCCTGCAGTTTCGCGAGCGGCGCCCGCGACACCACCGAAAGCGCGACGTCGTGGTTCTCCAGATGGACGGCGATGCCGTTGAAACTGTCCGCGATCGACGAGCAGGACGGGCACCCGGCCTTGTAGTCGGGCCCGAACATGAAGTGGTAGACCATGAGCTGCGAGCGCCCTCGGAAGAGGTCTGCCAGCGAGGCGCTCCCCTTGTCGGTTTCGAATCGATACTCCTTGTCAACCCGGACCCACGGCAGCTCCTGACGTCGCCGCGCCAGCTCGTCGCTACGCCGCGTTAGCTCCTTCTCCTCCTTGAGCAGCTCAATCCGCCCTGCGAGCCACTCTTTACGTGTTGCGGTAATGTGCTTCGTCATCGCTCTTCTCTCCCTTCGCTTAACGTCTTTATCGTTGGTTCCGCGGCGGTGCTCAGCTCGTCGCGAAGCCGGGTGAATTCTTTTTCTTTGATCAAAAACTGCTTGCGTGATTTTTCCCATTCACTGGCTGGGACGATTCTCGGTTGCATTTTCTACTCCTTTACTTTGGCTGGTTAATATTTCCGCGTCGTGACGGCCGCGAACTTTCTTTACGACGATTGCCGCCACTCCGCCGCTAGATACGGCACCGATGGCGACCATCGCTATGGTCGAAAAACAGAACGGACACACGGGACTACTCCTTCTTTGTCTTTGGCCGGCGTGAACGATTGTGCGTCCCGCCGGGATTTTTTTTCTCGATCGCCTCTTTCAATCCGAGCAGATGGACAGTCCACAACTCCTGAAACGGCCCCACCCACCGCTCGTAGATTTGTCGGATAGGCATCGCGTTCAGCGAATTCACGCGTTGCCGCCCCGATTCGCGCGTTTGCACCAACCCGGCCTTGCGCAACACGTCGAGATGCTTCATCACGCCGAAGCGGCTCAATCGCGGGAATGCGTCAACTACCTCGGTGGTCGTGCGTGGACCGTCGCGCAATATGTCGAGCATCGCGCGCCGGGTGGGATCTGAGAGCGCCTTCCACACTGGATCCAGCTTGTCCCCATTCTTGACAGGTGCCGGCACGTGGTTACTCGCACGCCTTCTTAAGCTGCTCCAGCATGTGGTTCCATCCCTTGGTGACGCCCTTGCGGTGCTCAGGATCGATCATGCCAATAGCACGATGGCGGTACGTGACTTTCGAACCGCCAGCGGTCTTCTCGACTTTCGCTTCCAGGTGGTTCAACGCCGGGTATGACATGAACATCGGCCCGCTCAATTCCAGCAGCACCGGGGGCTTGATCACTTGAACAAATCCCCATAGGTGGCCCACGCCATTACCGAGGTCGCGATACCACCGCCCGCCGGGCTTGGCTTCCAGGTCGAGTCCCAAGGATGCTCCGTCGGGCCGGGTGTTGCCCTTGCCCAGGTTGTGCAGCATCGTGGAAAAAACTTTTTCCGGCGGGGCTTTGATTTCAATGTGCTGTTCAATGTCTAGTGTGAGGTCGTCTAACTTCATGGCTGGTCTCCTTTTTGAATTACCGATTATGAGAGCATATTGTAACGTGACTATATGGTCACATGTCAAGCGGATTGACAAGAAAAATTGAGGAGCAGGAATATCAGGCAGCCTGATCGTAAAGGTAGGAATCGAGATTCTCGGGTCTCGCTCGGCTCGCCTGCGCTGGAAAAACCATCGGAATACTGACTCTTTGGTAGTGCCGCAGGATTGGTGACACTCGGTGGTAACACCGCGTTCCATCCATCAGCACTAAGCTTCCACGTCGAGGGAGGAATTGGATTCTCCCTTGAGCCGGCAGCGTCTCTGACGTTTCCAGATTCGCGTTCGGATAAAGCTCCAGAAAGCCTCCATCCTCCGGCTCACTATCAGACAGATACAAAAGCACCGTATAGGGCTCTGCATCGAAGTGCCACCGGTAAACTTCACCCGGCTCATTGAGGACGTTAATGTTAATCGCAGATTGAAGATGCTGCGACAGGGCGATTCCCGCTGTTCCTGTTACTTCAGAGATCCATGACCGCAATTCAGGAGCGCTGAACAAATCGTACAGCTCAGGCCAACACTCCTTAATCGTCTCCCCCGTCACCACCCGATATCGGAGAATGTCACTCGCAGTCTCTTTGCGAATACTGCGTCCAGTGTCTTGCGCAATTCTGAGCGCGGTCAGCTTCCATGAATCGCAGAGGTCCCTTGTTATGACTCTGTCCGCTACCAGATAGCCATTCTTTCTAAACCGCTCCTTTGACGCTCTCGATGAAGTCAGAGCTTTCAGAGCCATTCCCATATGGATGCCGAGATCAACCGAGCGGTTATGGGTTAGTACCTGCAACTCTTTTTCGGGCACTGTTTGCCAAAAAGAAAATGCTCCGCTCAAGCAGAGTCTTTCTGAGATGAAAGGACGCGATGCGATTCGCTGCGCCGCAATCCGCAAACAGGCAACGCACCTCGCCGACAGTGAGGTGGTCGCCAGTCGGCGTTAGCGCCAAATGCTCGAGCACACTGGGCAACATCCTTCCCTGCGCAAGAGCATTTGACGCTGTTTTGCCTTTGAAACCGAACCGCTGAACGATTGCCTTCTACTTCCCCGGCGCCAGGATTTCGTCCAGACGATTCGGTGTTCCTTCGACCCGCTCGAGCTTCGGATAGCGCAAGCCGCCGTGATAATCAATATCGATGTTCTTGATCTCGCGACCGCGTTTCACAACCAGATGAATTGGTTCCTTGCTGCTCTCGGCGCCTACGATCGCTTGCTTCAAAGCGGTGGCACTGTAGGCCGTTCCATTCTGCGCCACCAGGTGCATGTCTGGGGTTATGCCTACCTTGAATGCAGGACTGTCCCACCAGACATTCGTCAGACTACCGTCCGATTTGATCGTAAAGCCGAGGGAAGTGGAAAAGTTTGTCGTCGGTTTGGATTCGCTATCTTCAGCTTCCGCAGCCTCGGCTTGCTCCACCGCTTTTAGCCAATCAGGAGGTGTGTCGCTGTAGCTGAGTCGATACCCACCTCGCGTGATGCCGTCTTTCGGAGTCTCCGGCGCCAGGTCGTCCACCCGCCTATGCAGGAACGTTGCCCAATCAAAAGCTTGGACTTGGTTCAGAGCAGCGACTACATCTTCGAACGTGTATGTGCGTGTGATGTAGCTACCGTTGTCAATGCCGTAGAAGAGCTTGGCAAAGTCGTCCAATGATTTCTTGCCGCCACTCAGCTCCCGGATCTTGGTATCAGCATCCAGCCAAATGAGCAGGCCCTCGGTGTAATAATCTTCGGGCCGCTGCCAGCTCACCCAGGTTACCGGTGTACGTTGCGAGACCGTCGGCTGGTTCGTCGTGTCTTCAAGCGGACGCCATTTCCGCCCCGGGCTTATATCGAAGTTGGCTGCGATCGCGGCGATCAGGTCGCGCGTTTGTGCTGCGGTGCGCATGCCAGACCGCGCCGTCAGCACGTAGCCGTAGTACTGTGTCATGCCCTCATACACCCACAGAAGGCTATCGCGCATGGGCTCATCGAAGTTAGCGGTCCACAGATCTGCTGGACGCCGGAACTTCCCGTCCCACGAATGGGTGTATTCGTGCGCGAGCAGGTCGCGGCCCCGAACTCCAGCCGCCCAATCCGTGAAGTAATTGGAGCGCAGGCCATCTTCGCTCGACTGATGATGTTCCAGTCCCACGCCGCCCACCTTGTCGCTTAATAAAAATAGAAAATCATAGTGGTCGTAATGGTGCGAAGCGTAAAGTTTGGCCGCTTCCTTCACCATGTTTCGGTGCAGCGTGAGCTGTTCCGGAGTGATTGCCAAGTCCGCTTCTTTGTCACCGAATACGTCTAGGAAGACTTGGTTGCTCGCGTCAGTGGAAAGGTCGAGTCGCTTGTAGTGGACGCCCGCATAAACGGGCGAATCCACAAGCGTGTTTAGCGTGGTGTCCTTGAAGTGCACAAGGCCGCCCGTTTGCGAGCTGACTTCCAACGCTGAGGCAAACTTCCATCCCTCGGGCAGTTTGAGGCTGGGAGCAAAGTGAATGTCTCGCGCGAAATATCCAGCGGGATAAAGCAGCACAGTGTTCCATGCCAGATCGGCGATTTCGTTTGAGATTGAGATGCGACCTTCCTTGCTGGTCAGCGGCGCAAGATACTGGAAGTCAACGTCGATACTCTTCACTCCAGAAGGCACGGTGATGTGGAATGCAAAGACATTCACCGGATCGCGCAGCCACGCAATTTGTTTGCCCGCCGCAGTGACCGTCAGACCGCCGATTTTTGAGATCGGCCCCGTTGGCGAGTGGTTACCCGGGATCCACTTGGGATAAAGCAAGGTAAGTTCTCCCGCTTGAACGGGCACTGTCTCATGAACATTCGCCAATCGGCGGCTGTTGTCGGTCAGGTCCACCAACAAACTGATCGTTCCCGGATAGGCCGTGTCCACGGGCGCCTTTATCGCAGGAGTATATGGAACGGGATTGGGGCCGCGATATTCTTGGGAAGTCGCAGTCACGCTGAGCGCAACGGTAAGGATTACCACGAGAACGAAACCAACACGAAGCCTGAACGATGTCTTCAAAAACGCCTCCAACTTTCACCAGAATTGCTGGAATAAGAATACCAGCCGTCCAGCTGCCCGCGGTTGCTAAGCTGCCCGTTCTTGCTAAGCTGCCCCGTTCTTCCTAAGCTGCTAGTTCTTTCTTGATACTATTAGTCGTTATGAGCCAGCCTGAAGCCGCTGCCGTCGAAACTATCGATCGATACAAAGCCCGTATCCTCTCAAACACTGAAGGCAAAGATCCGCTGGAAGTCCAGCGCCAAACTTCGTCGCTTTTGAGTTCCTTGATGAAAGGACGCGATGCTGATTCGCTGCGCCGAAATCCGCAGTCAGGCAAATGGTCGGTGGCGCAGATCGTCACGCATCTCGCCGAAAGTGAAGTCGTCGCATTCTGGCGATACCGCCAAATGCTCGAGAGCAGCGGGGGCAACATCCTTCCTTACGATCAGGATGTCTGGGAGAAAATGGGCGACTACGCCCATGCCGATCCTCATGCCTCACTTGAACTCTTCCGTCTTCTCCGCGAACGCAATCTGCAACTCCTGGACCGCCTTACTCCGGAGCAATGGGAGATGTACGGCATCCACGCGGAGCGAGGCAAAGAGAGTGTTCGACATCTCGTCCGCATGATGGCTGGTCACGATGTGAATCACCTCGAGCAGATACGCAAAATATTAGAAGGATAGAACCATGCCTTACCTTCTCAAGACCGAACCCGGCACCTACTCCTTCGCCGATCTCCAGCGTGACAAGCAAACCATCTGGGACGGCGTCACAAATCCCGCTGCGGTAAAGAATCTTCGTGAAATGAAAGCAGGAGACCAGCTCATCATCTATCACACTGGCGATGAGAAGCGGGCTGTTGGCACGGCGTCTGTGATATCAGTCGACGCCGGCGATCCGAAGAAGTCGCTGGTAAAGATAGAGTCAGGCAAAGCCCTCGCATCGGCTAAGACACTTGCCGAAATGAAAGCCGATACTCGCTTCAAAGACTCTCCTCTTATCCGCCAATCCCGCCTCTCTGTCGTGCCACTCACGGATACCCAGCACAAATTCCTGCTCGGAAGTAAATAGCCCCCGGATTGAGAGTTGCTGCTCGCCCGGCGTGGGCAGCAGCCGCGCAGCTCCCTGCATCCATTCTGGTGGGAGAACACGTATGGAACTCAGAAAAGCATTGACCGGATTCCTCGTTTTGGCCGCGTTCAGCTTGGCGTCCGCGCAAACCGCGCATGTAATACCATCAGGCACTGACATCAAGGTTCGCACTGACACCGCCGTACCCGCAAAGCCGGCGGCAAATTCAAAGTACACGGGCACCATTAGCAATGACGTGGTAGATAGTACCGGTGCCGTCGCAATCCCCCGCGGCTCGCGCGCGCAGCTTGTTGCTGTTCCCACTCCGGACGGGAAAGATACCAACCTCGATCTTCGAGCCGTCACCGTCAATGGGCAGAGACAATTGCTTACCATGCAGAGTAACCCAGAGAGTTCAAGGCCCGGTGGACTCGGCGCGAATGCCCGGACCGGCAAGTACGTAGGCGGCGGAGCTGCCGTCGGTGCTGTATTGGGTGCTTTGATGGGCGGCGGCAAGGGTGCGGCGATAGGCGCGCTTCTTGGCGGCGCTGGTGGAGCAGGTGCGCAGGTTTACACCGGCAAGAAAAAAGAGATCCCGCCCGAGACTGAGCTCAGTTTCAAGACCGCTAATGACCTTCAGATGCGTCCCGCTGCAAGTCACTCGAAAACCGGCACGCAGCAGAGACAGCCAACGCAGTAATCCGAAACATGAAAAGGCTCCGTCTCCGGAGCCTTTTTTCTTGCATGCACTAACTGACTAACGGACTTGGAATGACACAACATGTTGAGTGCTGTCCCCGGCAACCGTAAAGAGCAATTGCCAGCTTCCCGTCGCCAAACCTTTTGTACTCAGGTTAAAGATGTATCCGCCGCTCGGCCCAATGGTCGGATCGAAGCGGAAGTTACCATCTGGGTTAGCATTCCCTGAATCCTGCACGTCCGACGTCGCGTTGGTTGAGGTCTGCACCAACTGCACTGCCGTGACCACGATCGAAGCGGAAGAAACATCCGCGCCAGAGGCGCTCACCAGCAGGAGCTTTATTGGCAGCGTGCTCCCGCTTTGTGCAGCTTTGGTCTGGTCGAACAATGGCAGGATGCCATAGTTGACGGTGAGAGTTCCAGCAGTGCTGGCGCCGTTGAAATTGCCATCACCGCCATAAGTATATGTGACGGTATACGGCGGATTCACTGCCGCCAAACTGCCGGTAGCAAAATTCGCAGAGAAAATTCCGCCGGCTTGGATGGCCGCATTCTGCGTCACCCCATTCAGTGTGATCGCAACGTTGCCGGTCGGAACCAGCAAGCCAAGGTTGATCTTCCCAGACAAGGTTGTCGATCCCGCGCCAAACGTGATCACCGGCGAACTGATGTTGCTGAATGCCGCAGTCGCCTTCGTGATAACGACGCTCGCGTCGCCGCTTGCAGCCGAGTAGTTCGCATTTCCGGCGAAGCTCCAATGTGCGGTGCCACCGGACACATTGGTAAAGCTTGCGCCGAGGTTGAGCAAGCTACCCAGGTCTTCGCTGTTGATGCCCGTCGCTGTCCCTGACGCGCCGTGAGCTTGGCCGTCATAGACCCCGCTGTAACCATTCACGGTAATCGTTGCCGAAGCTTGTCTGACCGTGAAGCTTCGCGACACCGGCGTTGCAGCGTTGTAATTGGCATCGCCGGCTTGTGATGCAGTTATCGTGCACAGACCTCCACCAGTGATGGCGATTGTGCTCCCATCGCCTCCACCCGAAGTGCAAGTACCGACGGCTATGAAATTCACCGTATTGCCTGACACTCCTCCAGTCGCAAACACCGTGAACGGTGCAGCTCCAAAGTTCAGGTCAGGCAGCGGAGCGAATGTGATCGTCTGATTCGCCTTGCCCACATCAAACGATTGATCCACATCCGGCGCGGCGTTGTGATTGTCATCGCCCGCCTGTGATGCGCGGACAGTCACCGTTCCAGCTCCGGTGATATGCACGGTATTACCCGTGATCGTGGCCGGACCGGAGACGATGCTGAATCCAACATTCAGCTCCGATGACGCCGAAGCACTCACCGTGAAGTCAGCTGCGCCAAACGTCTTTCCCGCAAGCGCGCCGAAGTTGATCGTCTGGTCTGCCTTGTTCACCACCTGAAGCAGCGCAGCCGAAACGCTTGGTGCAGAAGTGGAATCGCCTTCATAGGACGCAGTGATTGAATGCGAACCAGCCAGCAGATTAGTTACTGTCAGCTTAGCCTGCCCATTCGGGTCAAGAGGAACATTGCCGATAGGGGTTGCTCCATCAGAGAACTTCACAGCGCCTGTGGGGATGGTCGTCCCACCGTTGCTGACCGTAGCCGTGATGGCAACCGCTTGTCCGAATTGCGACGGGTTGAGGCTCGACGCCAGCGTTGAAGTCGTATTAGCAGTGAAGTTGATTTCCACTACCGGATGCAACTCGATGCCGTTCGGAGCCACGCCCGTCTGTCCGTGGATGAAGTCGAAGAATCCGACACCCTTGATTTGAACCGGAATATTTGCGGTTTGGAAAAATCCATTCACGCCGGGGAAGCGCGCGTCGAACTTCGCTCTGGCGCTTGCTACTGCCGGTCCAAAAGGACTCGTCGGACCAACGCACGCAGGCGATGGGATCTCGGTGATGATCGTATGTGCCGGAAGACTGTTATCCTGCACCACGATGTGATAATCCACATCCGTTTCCTTCTTGTAGAAGGTCAACGTTCCATTCACAACCCACACCGTCGTTTCCGTCGGTGCCACACGAGCATTAAGCGGCGGCCCCGGCGGGTCCTGTGGTGCGGGAATGAGACCCAGATTTTCAATGACTCCGGAAATAGGGCTGCCTAGATTGACCAGTCCCGCATCGGGATCGGTTCCCGTCTTTACAGACCATCGCTCCACACCGCACGTCGGACTCGATATCGTAAGCGTGATCGGAGCAGTCGCAGTGCGGCCTTGGCCGTCCGTGATGACCGGCACGATTGATTTCAAGCCAACGGGGATGAATGCTCCCACCGTGTCTTGGAAGGAGAAAATCTTGTCGCCGGCAACTTGATCGCCGTGACTTCCATCATCGAAAAAGCTTTGCGAAGCCACACCACCAATGCTGCTCAAGTCGGCGCTGACTTGCACATTCGTGCTAGGCGGATTTGTAGCTGGAGTCACCTTGACCGTCAGCAGCGTAATGCTCGCCGGCTCAAGGGATCCCGGAGTGGCAATGCCCAGCGCTGACGGCTGCGTCGGATCGCCGCCGCAGGAGTTCGCAGGTGCAGCGCTGTTGCGCGGAATGGGCCCCACCGTCACGAAATCGTTGAAGTTATTGTCCGTATCTACGCATCCGTTCCCTTTGCGGACAGCCGCGGTAGTGTTGCTGAGTACTGGCGTTGGCGTCGTCTCAGAGCAATTGGTCACGCCATAACCCACGACGTCGACAATACTGCCGCCCGTAGGGCAAGCGCCGCTCAGCACAACGGTGCTGGCGACTAGCGCCACCTTGGCTTGCGTCCCGCTCATGGCAATGGTTCCGCTCGCATTAGGTGTGGGCAGCGGAGTAGTCCCTCCGGTTCCCTGCGATTCCTGCACTAGGAAGTAATGTCCCGGGAGGAGAATGCATGTCCCCTGCGGACAAAGATTCGTTGACGACCAACTCGTCACCGTTGCTGAACCGTATTGCACGGACCAGCCTGTGAGGTTCACCGGTGTCTGCGATTGGTTGAAGATTTCAATGAAATCGTTGGTGTAAGTGGATCCGGAATTGCCACCTCCGCCATAGACTTGGCTGATCTTCACGGTCGTGGGCGGCGGCGGCGGTTGCACCGTCAAAGAGATCGTTGCACTACTCGATCGTCCTTGGCCATCACTGATCACTACCGGCAAAGACTTCGCCCCTTGGCTGGTGCCACTGGCGATTTGCGTCTGGAATGAGAAAACGCCGTCGTTGCCCGTAACGTCGCCGTGTGTCCCATCGTCATAAAACTGCTGTGAAGCCGCACCACTGATCAAGCTCAGGTTTCCGCTCACGCCGATTCCGCTGCTCACCGGATTCCCACCCGGCGATACGCTCACCGTGAGCAACGTGCTATCCGCCTCTTTCAAACTGCTGGGCGTCGCCGATCCGACACCTATCGGCGGAGTCGAATTCGGAGTCACCGACAATGTCATCGAAGCGCTTCCGCTCCGGCTCTGGGAATCTGTGATGGTCGCGACGATTGTTTTATCGGTTGCGGTAGTCGCAGCAGGCACTGCTGCCAAGAACGAGAACGTATTGTCGCCGGCGACCGCATCGCCGTGCGTTCCATCATCAAAAAATGCCTGCGCAGCAACTCCACCGATGGGAGTCAGATCGGCGGTCACGCCCAATCCGGTGCTGGTAGGGTTCGTACCCGGGTTCTCGTTCACGGTCAGATGTGTCGTTGTGCCCGCCTGCACCGGGTTCACGCTTGACGCTATGGAGCCGCTCGGGTTCGTGGGAACCACAACCGTCGGAATTCCTATGTTGGTGATGTCATCGATCGCGAGTGC
>JAOAPL010000265.1 GCA_025462925.1 Acidobacteriaceae bacterium | reverse complement strand
CCTTCGCATCCTCACGTCCGCGCCGCACGTTGCCGGCACGCCTGAGGACAAGAAAACCGCCGAATACGTTGCCCAGAAATTTCGCGAGGCCGGATTGAAGACTGAGATCGTCGAATACAAGATCTGGATGAACTATCCCAAGGAGATCAGCGTCTCCATCACCGCTCCCGCAACCGTAAAGATGAATGGTCCGCGGCGAGAAAGCGTCGCCAAAGGCGCCGATCCTTATCAGGATGATCCGCGCGTACTGCCCGCGTTCAACGCCTACTCCCCTTCAGGGGATGCCGAAGCCGAAGTCGTTTACGCCAACTACGGCACGCCTGCCGATTTCAAGCGACTCAAGGACATGCACATTGACGTGCGTGGAAAGATCATCATCGTCCGCTACGGACAAAACTTTCGCGGTGTGAAGTCTTACGTCGCGGAAGAGAACGGCGCGGCCGGCGTTATCATTTATTCCGATCCGATCGACGACGGATACGTCAAAGGTGACAAATATCCACTCGGTCCCTGGCGGCCGGACTCTGCCGTTCAGCGCGGCTCCATTCAATATCTCTTTAAATATCCTGGCGACCCCACCACTCCCGGTTTCGCTTCCACTATGTCTTTACCGGAGAGCAAGCGGCTCACTCCCGACAAGATTACCGACCTCCCCAAGCTGCCGACCACTCCGCTCTCGTATGCTGACGCCAGCCCCATCTTGGAACATCTCGCCGGGCCGGAGACTCCGCGCGAGTGGCAGGGAGGACTTCCGTTCACTTACCACACCGGCCCCGGCCCGGTCCGCGTCAGGATGAATCTCAAACAGGACTACGCCTACCGCACCATTTGGGACGTGATCGGAATCGTGCCCGGCACTGACCTCGCTGAGCAATGGGTCCTCGGCGGAAATCATCGTGACGCTTGGGCCTACGGTGCAGTCGATCCCAACAGCGGTACCGCTGCCATGCTTGAAGCTGTCCACGGCATCGGCGAATTGTTGAAATCAGGATGGAAACCGAAACGCACCATGGTCTTCGGTAGTTGGGACGCCGAAGAATTCGGACTGATCGGCTCTACCGAGTGGGTAGAAGAGCATGAAAAAGAACTTGCCAACGCGGCCGCATACTTCAACATGGATGTTGGCGTCTCCGGCCCGAATTTCGGCGCCTCTTCCGTGCCCAGCTTGAAACAGTTTGTCCGCGACGTGACCAAGTCAGTCCCCAGCGCCAAGGCGGGAGGCTCTGTTTACGACGTCTGGAAAAAAGCCAAGCTGGAAGAGGCCGCAAGACCTTCGCCCGATCTCGGCGGCTCGCAAACCCGTCCTCCTGCGACTGCGTCGAACGATGTTCCAGTTGGCGACTTGGGCAGCGGCTCCGATTACACTCCATTTTTCCAGCGTATGGGTGTGCCTTCCACCGACATCGGTTCCAGCGGCAACTACGGCGTCTATCACTCCGTCTTTGACAATTTCGCCTGGTTCAAAAAATTTGGCGACCCCACTTTTATCTACGAACAACAGATGGCACGCGTCTTCGGACTCGAAATGCTGCACATGGCCAACGCCGATGTGCTTCCCTACGACGACGTCCTTTACGGACATGAGATTGAGAGCTACCTGGTCAAAGCCAGCCTCCGCGCGGAAAAAACATTTCGCGGCGATGCTCCCGATTTCACTCGCGTGATGATCGCCGCACGCCGGTTCACCGCCGCCAGTGAAGCCATCGCCAGCTTTCAGCACGATCCATCCGCTTCCGATGCAACTCTCGCGAAGATCAATCGCGGATTGCTCGACGCCGAACGAGCGCTGCTCATCCCCGAAGGGCTGCCGCGCCGTCCGTGGTTCCGGCATTCCATCTACGCGCCCGGCGAATACACCGGATACGCAGCCGTCGTGATTCCAGGAGTCAACGAAGCGATTGACGCCAACGATGCCGCCCGCGCGCAGCAACAATTGACGGTGCTCACTGCGGCGTTGCACCGCTCTGCTGAGGTCCTGGAAAATACTGTAAAGGCCGCGAAAATGTGATACATTTCCGCACATTATGGGAGTGTACTGGCTAGAGCGTCTCGGCAGCCTCATGGCGGGAGGCGGCATTATTTACGCTACATACGTCGCCACCAAGGACATCTCTTTCAACGACATCTTTCTCTCTTCGAGCTTGCATAAGGTCTTGTCCGAAACCGGCCCGATGGAAGCCTGCTCGCTGGGCATCATCATCTGGATCTACGCGAAGTGGCGCAAGCATGTCCACGTTCGGTGAATCGCTCCGGAAATGTTTGTTCCTCACGGCCACCCTGACGGTACTTCTTGCGTCTAATAATTGCGCCCACTAAGGATGGTCATCAATGCCGTTTGCGCGCATCATTACGTCCACTCCCGCCTTGGCCAAAGATGTTGCTCAGGCGCTCCGTAGTTCCGGCTACAACGTTGAGGTAGTCTCTCCGGCGAACGTTTCAACTACTCCTGTGGACCTGGAGATCGATCTCGACCTGCAGAACGGCATCGCCTGGCAGCCCGACCAAGTTCCTGTTCTCCAAGAAACAGAACACGACTACTATGCCGATGCTCCCATTGAGCGCGAATTCATCCTGGCTCCCGCTTGGCGGAAGCTGATGTCTCTACTGCGCGAGAACTGGGAGCGGGTTCACCCGCAGCACGCGGAACCAATCGACACGGAACCTAACGTCCATTCGCCAGAGGAGCCAGTCGAACCAGCTCCGGCTCCGAATGTCATCGAGATGCCGAAGGCTCCTCGACGGAACAGCCCCAGCATTCTCACCACTGCGATCGCCAAATGCCAACAGCAGTTCGGTATTGCTGCGGCAGCGGCTCGATCCTTAAGCTCGAAGGCCGCAGCCAATGTCAGCAGCAATGCGGCATCGCGAAGCGCACAAGCCAGAGCACGCGTCGAGCAACTCCTGACGTCGTTCGCCGCGCGCAAGCACCAACCCGTTGCGGTCACGCGAACTGAAAATACAGCCAGTCTCAAACCCGCTCGCGACTTATCTTTAGTCCGTCAACTCTGGCCGGTTGCGGCAGGAATCATCCTCGCATTCCTGCTTGGCTGGACAGCAGCAACCTACAACAAACTTCCGGCACAAACCGTCGCGAAACCCGCTGCTACGGTCTCCTCAATCACTCTGTACAGTCAGCCAGGAGCAAAAGCGCGGGCCAGGCAGCAGCGCGCTCATGGAGTTGCCGCAACTCCAAAACCAAGCGCAGTTAGGACAGTGAGCAATACCAGCACCGCCGATGACGAAGTCGTCGTTCGACACTATCCCGCAAGAGGGGTGTCCGCGAGAAACCAAGCTGCAGCAGCAGGACCGAAACACTATTCCGACTTGCAGTAAGGATTTTTGTTAAGGGTACCCCTCTGAGCGCAGCGAAGGGTGGCGCGATAACAGCGAGCGGGACACGTAAACCATCCGGCGCTCCCGACCGGAGCGCAGCGAGAATGCCTTTGCTTTTGCAACTTGAAACGCGAAACTCGAAACTGGTTTTGGGGGGTGCCCCACCCTTATCCCAAGGATAGGGTGGGTAATAGCGACAACTATCTTTTCGCTGCCAGTTCCTTTTCCATCAGGTTGGTGTAATCCACTTTCACCAGCCCGTGGACGTTCTTGTTGTACTCATCCACCTTCGACGAATAATTCATCGAGCAAAATTTCGGGCCGCACATTGAGCAGAATTTCGCTTCCTTGTAATAGTCGTCTGCGAGAGTCTCATCGTGCATCGAGCGTGCCGTCTCCGGATCGAGTGACAACGCAAACTGTTTTTCCCAATCGAACGTGTAGCGCGCGTAGCTGATGGCGTTGTCGCGGTCCTGCGCCCCCGGACGATGCCGCGCCACATCCGCCGCGTGCGCCGCGATCTTGTATGCCATGATTCCGTCCTTCACGTCCTTCGCATTCGGCAGGCCGAGATGTTCTTTCGGAGTCACATAGCAGAGCATCGCCGCGCCATGCCATCCGATCATCGCCGCGCCGATCGCGCTGCTGATGTGGTCGTAGCCGGGAGCGATGTCGGTCACCAGCGGGCCCAGCGTGTAGAACGGAGCCTCGTAGCACATCTCTTTTTCTTTATCGACCTGCTCTTTGATCTTGTCCAGCGGCACGTGTCCCGGGCCTTCGATCATCACCTGGACATCGTGCTCCCAACTTTTCTTCGTCAGCTCGCCGAGAGTTTTCAGTTCGGCGAATTGCGCTTCGTCGCTGGCGTCGGCAATGCAGCCGGGACGCAGCCCATCACCGAGCGAATACGACACATCATGCTTGGCTAGGATCTTCGTGATCTGGTCAAAGTTTTCATACAGGAAATTCTGTTTGTGATGGTGCGCCATCCATTGCGCCAGGATCGACCCGCCCCGGCTCACGATTCCGGTGATGCGCTTCACCACCATCGGCAGATACTGGATCAGCACTCCGGCATGGATGGTCATGTAGTCCACGCCCTGCTCGGCCTGCTCTTCGATCACTTCCAGCATCACGTTGATGTTCAGGTCTTCCACGCGCTTCACACGCGATATCGCTTCATAGATCGGAACCGTGCCAACCGGGATCGGCGAATGTCGCAGGATGGCCTTCCGGATCTGCGGGATGTCGCCGCCAGTGGAGAGATCCATGATGGTGTCCGCGCCATAGTGGACAGATGTATGCAGCTTCTCCAACTCCTCATCGATGTTCGAGCTGACGGCGGAATTCCCGATGTTCGAATTGATCTTGCACAGCGAAGCCACGCCGATCGCCATCGGCTCCAGCTCAGGATGGTTGATGTTCGCGGGGATGATCATTCGTCCGATGGCAACTTCATCTCGCACCAACTCCGGAGTGAGCTTCTCTTTGTGCGCGATGAACTGCATCTCTTCGGTGATGATGCCCTTGCGCGCATAGTGCATTTGCGAAAAGTTGGTGTCGCCGGCTTTGGCGGCCTCAGCCTTGCGCTTGGCAATCCATTCCGTGCGCGGCTTAGGGACATCGAGCCCTTGATACTTAGGCTCCGCGTGATGCGTCGTTGGACTGGGCTGGGAATTAATGCCGTTCTCGCTGACGATTCCGTTCGTCCCGTTCGTGTTTGTGCTCATCTATGAGTCCTCATTGGGCCTTAGTTCTAACCAGTGATTATACGCCGCGAATTCAGCTCTCAGGTCTTAGCTATCAGCTCTCATCAAAATCAAAAACAAAACGTTGAACTACAGAGGACACAAAGATTCACAAAGGGGCACAAAGAAAACCTTGGGGAGTTTGAGTTAGGTTTTATTCGAATCCCTTCGTGTACCTTCGTGCTCTTTGTGGTTCAAGATCTTGACGTTGATATTGGTCTTGATTTTCCTCTGCGCCCTCGACGTCCTCTGCGGCTGAAGGTTCTACATGATCAGC
>JAOAPL010000262.1 GCA_025462925.1 Acidobacteriaceae bacterium | reverse complement strand
TGAGCACGCGGAAGAAGCTGAAGAGAAACTGTAAGTTCTCTTTGGTCTGAGGCAGCGAGAAGGGGTTGATGGTGAAGTCCCGCGCTTCCTGACCCACATTGAGATACGAGCCCTTGAATATCGTCGTGAGCGACTGGAAGCTGCCACCGATATCAAAGACGAAAGTCAGCGGCTTGTACTTCTGCGCGTTCTGCAGCAGAAAAACGCAGAGATAGGACTTGCCACTGCCTGTCATCCCGAGAATCAGGGTATGGGCAACGTCGCGGGTGTGCAGGTTGAGGAAGTAGGGCGTGCTGTTGTCGGTTTCGACGACTGCCAGGTACTCCGTGCCGAGATGCGCGTTCGTCTTTTCGCCGGGAAGGATCGTAAACAGAAAAGACAAGTCGGCGTAATTTGTGTTCAGCAGATAAAGCTTGCGGAGGTTGAGCGCATAGTTGCCCGGCACAGTGGCGAAATAAGCGTTCAGCTGGTTGTAGGTTTCCACGAACAGATTGCCGGCGGCGTTGGTGAAGACGCCACTAAATTCCGCCACGAGCTGATCGAGTTCCGTTCGTGACCGGTCATACAGCACAATCGTGAGCGAGAAGTCGCCGAGCGATTGACCGTCACCCAGGGCGCGCAAGCAATCGCCAAGATTTTCGATGTCAGCCTGTTTGGACTCATCCACCAGCACGTCACGTGGGTTCGTCTTGGTTGCGTCGTTGCCCATCTGGGAGACAAACCCTGTTTTGGACATATTGAAGTGGCGTCGGCGCTTGTTCACCTCTTTGCGAGCCTTGTCCGCGGGGAGCGGCGTCCACTCGGTTACCACATAGAAGTTGGCGGGGATCTTCAACAGCGCGTCCAGTACCAGGGGCCTCGTTTCGGTGATGGCCTCTTTCATCGTCAGCACACGGACGATGTGATCGCCTACCCGCAGATGATCGCGTTCGGCTTCGATGTCGGAGTTGACCACCTGATAGTCGAGAAACTGCGCGGCCTGTGGCCTCCCGGCAACACGCCAGTCGTCATAATTCAGCAAGCGGCGGAAAAAACTGAACTGCCCCTGCCGATTCAAGACCTCTATTTGCATGAAGTCCGCAAGCTGCCGAGCGAATGCGTGCACGTGCTGGTCGAGCCGTTGAAGATCGCGGTCGATATGCGTCCGCAACAACTTCTTCATGCTGTCGTTGGTGAATTGCGATTTGAGTTCGGCAATCGCGCCCTCTGGATCGTGTAACAGGCGAGCTAGCGCCGTGCCGACGCCGGTCTTCGACCGGGAGCCTTCGAGCAGGATGCAGTAGAAGATTTCAACCTGATAGAGATGATCGCGCTTCGCTTCAAAGAACTTCCGTCGCTGGTCAATAGCCGCCGCGACAATGGGATCATCATATGTTGCGAACGGTATGTCGGGGCGGTTCGATTTGAAGAGGTATTGGTAAACATGGAAGCCTGGGCCAAAGGCTTTCAGCGCCGCCTCCAGCCGCTTTACCGCATATTCCTGTTCCGAGCGGTCAAGACTCTCGTAGTCCACACCAGGAACACTGAGAACCATGCCCAGATCGCCGCTCTTGGTAAGGAAGGCCGTCTCATTCCAGAAGCCGTAGAGGTTGATGTGGGCGTTGAGAGCCGCGCTCTCCTTCCACGGCTTGATGACTTTGTCGAGGCGTAGCATCAAACTACCTCCACAGGAGGGACTTGCTGTTTGGCCGCGTCGTAGCGCAGTTTGTAGCGTTCGGACTTAGCCAGGATGCGGAGGAATGCTGGATCGCTGTTCGTTACCCAATGGCCGAAGGCAAAGCCGCCTATGAAGACGGCGATCCCGGCGAGGATGGAATTGAAGAGGTTGAAGGCTCCCACCGCTCCGACGCAGACGAAGTAGAAGAGTGTGCGTTCCACGCCCAAGTAGGTGAGAGGCTTGTGCAGGCTCTTGAAGACTCGATTTGTGCGATGCCTCTGCTGCGCTTTGTCGGGCATAAGCTCCTCGCCTGAGGATGGACGGTTAGAAGAGCGCTATACGCCCCAGAGCCAACTCAGTACATTCACTGCGAGAACGGCAATACCCGTTCCCGCGGCAACCCCGGCGAGCGCCTTCTTTGCACCGGGTTCGCCGTGTGCGAAGCCGTAGCCGCCGATCACGATGGCGACCAGACTCGCAACCTTCGCAATGGTGCCGGTGAAAAGGCTTTGAATGGCGTTAAAGCCGGTGTCGAAGGGTGAACCTTGTGCCAGCGCGGCTACAGGGATGACAAGAAGGAGGGCAAGAAGAGCAGCTGTTGAACGCGCCCGCTTCGACCGAAGAAGGCGCCAGATTTGGTGGACTAAGGGGACTTGGGACCAACGTGGCATATGCACCTCGGGCAATATCTCAAATCGTCTGCTTTTGGCGAAAAGCTAACCTCACTCAATCACGATGTCCAATAATGTCTCGTTATAACGTTATTCCTGGGAGGAATAACTCGGGGACATCCGAGTGTTTCGGGTGGTCAATTTGGAGTCGAGGCCAACATGAATAGGCTCTATCCATCTCGCAAGAAGTGACATAGCCATCGTCACTTCGCTAAGTCTTCGATTGCCCCCACAGGGTCTCAGCATCTTGGCGACCGTCTACGATGAAGTTGAATAGCACCGGGACACGGCTTGGATTTACCGCACCTCAAGAATTTTCTCGGGCTTCGTCAAATGATCTTGTTTTCCGTAAGCCCCGCCTTGTCAATAAGCTCCGCATCCGCACAGTGGTTTGGTCAACGAGAATGTCATGCGACGGGTCGGCGTGGAGCCGTCCGTTATAACCGGCAGGAATAACGTTATAACGAGAAGTTATTGGACACAGCGGCAGGAACGGGTCAAGTTGGTTGACTATCGCCGGTCCCGTACAGACTTGACGAGCCGAGGACGGCAGTGGTGGAGCTTCCGGTTCCGCGTGGTCTGGTCGGCTTTGACAACGGTAACGTGGCGGGCGTGAGCAACGTTCGATATTACTCATGGGAACTGGCGCGATTGAACTGGCTCAGAAGTACAGCAGGTTTCGAATGTCAATGCTGACGAGTACGATCCCATCTCCTCTGCGGGCTGAACCTGAGCACTACGTCAGTTCTGACGAAGCGGCGAGCTTTCTTAAACTCAATCTGCGCACAGTTCAGCGCCTAGCGCGCGAAGGGACGATTCCGGCCCACCCTTTCGGCGAAAGAAGCCGCAAAACCTGGCGATTCCTATTATCTGAGTTGGACGTGTGGATGAAGGCCAAGGTAAACTGTCCTCGTCGTCCGTGCCGTTCCGTAGGGAGGTAATACCAACCCATGGGAAGGACACGGTATCAAGAAGGAAGCCTGCGTCTTGAGAGTCGCAAGCGAGGGAAAGTATGGCGGCTTCGTTTCCGCATCACTCGTGCAGACGGGAACAGGGTCGAGCACGCCATTGTGATCGGAACCCAAGAAGAGCTGCCGACCCGCGCCGCTGCACGCGAATTCGTCAAGTCGCTTTACCTGCCAATCAACCATCCTGCTCCAAACAGCAATGGGCGCCCCGTGACGTTCAGCGACATTGCGGGTCACTACATCCAAGAAGAGCTCAACGAAGATCAGAACCAAGCATCGGCTCCGAAAGCTTATTCCACAACTGCAACCTACCGCCGCTATCTCCGCAAGTGGGTTTTGCCACGTTGGGGCGATCAAGTGGCCTTGATGATCGCGCCGCTCGACCTAGAGAACTGGCTGAAAGAGCTGGGGAGGAAGAGTGGTCTCGAAAACCAAACCCGGTCGAAGATCCGACAGGTCATCGGTCTGGTTTACAAGCACGCGCAACGTGTCGGATTCCTGCCCCGGACCGAGCAGGCGAATCCGATTCGCTTTGTCCGCCAGTCCACGGCCAGCAACTTCGACCCGATCATTTTGACTCCGGCTCAAGCCTTCGCGATCATCAACCAACTGGGGTTGATGCTGCGTACGCTTGTGCTGGTCACCGCGGCCACTGCGTTGCGGATCTCCGAGATCCTCGCGCTGCAGTGGAGGGACATCGACGTAGAGAATCAATGCATTTACGTCCGGCGAGCTTACGTCTATGGGAGATTTGGGAAGCCCAAGTCGAAGGCGTCAAAGCGTCCCGTTCCGCTCCATCCTCTACTCGCGGCACATCTGCTCAACTGGCGCCGGGAAACGCCATACAGGAAGGAAGAGGATCTCGTGTTCCCCTCCTTCAAGCTAAAGGGCACGAAGCCACCGCGAGCCAACATGCTTTTGTCCGATCATCTTCGGCCTGCGGCCATGAAGGTCGGCGTCGTAGCCCCGCCCAGGGCATTTGGGTTCCACACTTTCCGGCGAACGCTGGCGTCGGTCTTAGTCGCCAACAACTACGATCCAAAACTCGTGCAGGAACTACTCCGTCATTCGAACATCAAAACCACCCTGGACGTCTATGCCCAAGCTATTACACCGGCCAAGCTGGAGGCACAGGGAGTCTTCCTGAACCAGCTACTCAAAGGTTCATGGACGGAGAAGGCACCAGCAACGAGCTTCGTTGTTTAGCGCAAACCCCTCGTTTTGTGGGCATATTGTGGGCTATCGCAAATGGAGGGATTCCGAACAAGTGCTTTGAAATGTGGTGGCCAGGGACGGAGTTGAACCGCCGACGCCAGCCTTTTCAGGGCTGCGCTCTACCACCTGAGCTACCTGGCCACTTGT
>JAOAPL010000260.1 GCA_025462925.1 Acidobacteriaceae bacterium | reverse complement strand
TTGAGAGGGCACGGCTTCAGCCGCCGCATGAGACCTCATGAGCGCGGCTTTAGCCGCCGAGGTAGACAGATTCGCTGCCGATTCTCCTTGACACAACATCTTCTAAAAGATATTACTAATATGTATTAAATCTCTTTAAGTAAATTAGACGAAGCCTGACTTTGGGCGTAAGTGCTTGATTCGAATATATCTTATGCAATCACCCTGCTTAAGTGGTTGATTCCAATATATCGACTCCAAAGGCGTCTCGTAAGTTGCTGATTCCAATATATCGAAGCTCTAAAGGGGGGGAGGGGGGTCCTTCGTATCGCAATGATTCTGATCCTCCGAAAACAATTCAGACCGAAGGCTTCGCTTTTGACTCTCTTGCTATCTACGGCGTTGTCGGCCACAGCACAGAATGTCCCTCACTTAAACCAACTATTGCTTGGTCCATGCAAGCTATCTGGGATCACGGAAGTCCTGCAATGCGGGAAACTTACTGTCTTTGAAAATCGCGCCACCCGGATCGGGCGCAAGCTCGACTTGAATATTGTCGTCTTGCCAGCGCTGGATCCTGACGCAAAGCAAGAACCGCTATTCGACCTTGCAGGAGGACCGGGAGTAGCTTCCACCGAATCGGCTAGGCTCTACGCCACTGAGCTTAAGCAGTATCGCCAACACCGAGATGTCGTGCTCGTCGATCAGCGCGGCACCGGCAAATCCAATCCACTGAATTGCCAGCGCGATTCCAGCCCGCAGAGTTTTCTGGATGAGATGTATCCCGTCAAGTACGTGACCGAGTGTCGCGATGATTTAAGAAAACGGGCCGACCTGTCGCGGTACTCCACTCCAACCGCCGTCGACGATCTCGACGATGTCCGCGCGGCGCTTGGATATGACAAGATCAGCCTCTTCGGCCTGTCATACGGCACTCGCGCGGCACTCGTCTATATCCGCCAGCATCCAAGTCACGTTCGCAGCGCGGTGTTGATGGGCGTGGCGCCCACTAATAATGTTCTGCCTATGGCTATCGCCCGCGACGGGCAGCGCGCCTTGACTCTTCTGTTGCAGGAGTGCGAAGCCGATCGAGACTGCCACGCAGCGTTTCCCAATATTCAAAGCGAACTTATTGACTTGCTGGCGAGGCTCGGGAAACGACCGGTCCACGCAACGTATGCTCTGCCGGAAAACGGAAAAATAGCGAGAGTCACAATCTATCGTGACCCCTTCGCCGAAAAACTCCGCACACAATTGTATGAGGCCGATAAATCACGTTCGCTGCTTTACATCATTCATGAGGCAGCCCGAGGTAAATTTGCGCCATACCAGGACGTGGCCATTCCGGCTGACCGTCAAACTCCGGATCACATCTCCGACGGCATGTACCTGTCCGTGACTTGCGCAGAAGGAACGCGCTCCATCCCGGCGGAACTGTCAGCGCGTCTGAATCGCGACAGCGTTTTTGGCACCTACCGGTTGGCCCAGCAACAACGCGCTTGTTCGCTCTGGCCGGCAAAAGAACTTCCAAAGAGTTACCAACAGCCCGTTACGTCCAGTGTTCCAGTACTTTTAATCTCCGGACATATGGATCCCATCACTCCGCCGAGTTGGGCTGCGGATGCTGCTGCACACCTTCCTCACAGTCGCCATGTAGTAGTCCCGCATCATGCCCATTTCCCAGCAGGCTTGACTCACATGGAGTGCTTCGACAAGATCATCCTCGATTTCCTCGCCCATCCCGATGCGAAACAGTTGGATGCGAAGTGCGTAAATGAAATGCTTCCACCACCTTTTAAACTGGGCGACAGCGCCAATTCACGCACGGAATTTATGCGTCTTTCCTTGCCCCGCACCATCCCATCTTCTAAGATGGAAGGTTCGCTCGAACCACTACACGATTACTGAGTAACCCTATGGCTAGAGACAAGAAACCAACAGATAGCGGAGTCGCCGAAAGCCCAATCGCGGATGTATTTGAAGGACGTCATCCTTCTGCGTCAGAAAAGCAATGGGCGGAGAAGACCCTTGCGCCCGCGCTGGAGAAGCAGCCGGAGCGCCCCATCGGCGCGGCCAGCGGCGTAAACGTTGACGAGCACGGACACGCTCGCTTCACCACCATCTCTGGCGTTCCTATCCGCCGTCTCTATACGCAGGCCGATCTTCCCGAAGATTGGGAGACGAACAATGACAAGTATCTGAACTATCCCGGACAGGCGCCCTACACCCGCGGCATTCACGCCAGCGGATATCGCGGCAGGCTGTGGACGATGCGCCAGTTCGCCGGCTTCTCATCTCCTGAAGAGACCAATCAAAGATACAAATATCTGCTGGCGCACGGCGGCGGCGGGCTGAGTGTCGCCTTCGATCTGCCTACGCTGATGGGATACGACTCTGATCACGCGCAAAGCGAAGGCGAAGTGGGCAAATGCGGCGTCGCCATCGATTCGCTTGAGGACATGGAGATCCTCTTCGACGGCATCGACCTGGAAAAGACGACCGTCTCCATGACCATCAATTCGCCGGCGTCGGTGCTGTGGGCAATGTATCTCGTGGTCGCAGAAAAGCAGGGCGCCGACTGGAAGAAGCTCGGCGGCACCATTCAAAACGACATTCTCAAGGAATACATCGCGCAGAAGGAATACATCTATCCGCCCGCGCCGTCGATGCGACTGGTGATTGACACCTTCGAGTTCGGCACGCACTTCACCCCGCGCTTCAACACCATCTCCATCAGCGGATATCACATCCGCGAGGCGGGCTCCACTTCCCTGCAAGAGCTGGCGTTCACGATTTATGACGGCGTCGAGTACGTTGAATGGGCGCTAAAACGCGGACTCAATGTTGACGACTTCGGTCCGCGCCTCAGCTTCTTCTTCAATTCGCATAACGACTTCTTCGAAGAGATC
>JAOAPL010000191.1 GCA_025462925.1 Acidobacteriaceae bacterium | reverse complement strand
CTGGTGAGCGGAGGC
This sequence comes from Acidobacteriaceae bacterium, assembly GCA_025462925.1. Taxonomy (GTDB): domain Bacteria; phylum Acidobacteriota; class Terriglobia; order Terriglobales; family Acidobacteriaceae; genus JAICLA01. The sequence goes on along the minus strand of JAOAPL010000191.1, from coordinate 7,217 downwards.
GGAGGCGCAACTCCGTATCTCTTCGATCGCTCGCCGGCGGACAAATACCAGGACGGCAAATCAGTGAATTATCACTATCTCCGGTATGATATAGATGGACCGAAGCTAAAGGCGAAGATGGTGAAACTGACTATGGACGAGAAGAACAAGGCGAATTTTGAGGAGAAAGATTCGTTCGAGGTCAGCGCCGAACCCATGAAGAAGTCAGACGCCGCCAAAGCCGCTTCATCACAGGGGCACTGAGAACACGGAGCGGTCCCGCGCTTCTCTGCACGTATTGACTACTGTACGCCATTGGCGTAGGATTTACATCTATACGCTATAGGCGTACCCTGCAGCATGGAATTCATAGAAGCTCCTGTATTCAGTCGGCGCCTGAGCGAGTATTTACTGGATGACGAATATCGCGCATTGCAGGCGGAGCTAGCGAGCAATCCACAGCTGGGAGATTTAATGCCAGGGACCGGCGGCTTTCGGAAAGTCCGATGGGCAGATTCTAGGCGCGGCAAAGGTCGGAGAGGCGGCCTGCGAATCATCTTTTATTACTTCTTGTCAGATCAGCAGATTTGGCTAATGACTCTTTACGACAAGGATGAAGCCACTGATCTCACGGCAAGTGAAAAGAAGGCGCTCAAGGATGCGGTTGGAATCGAGTTGAGGGTGCGTGAAGCAAAGCGGGCTGCCCGACACGGAAGATCAAGGAGAACACGATAATGGCGAAGCGAAATATTTTTGGTGAACTGATGGAAGGTGTGGCCGCGATGAAGAGCCACCGTGGCGGCAAGCTCACGCTACGCAGCTACAAGGTGGATCCGGCACCACTTCCAAAGGTCGATTCGAAAGTCATCAGAGACACTCGAAAGAAACTGCATTTTTCTAGAGCTGTTTTTGCGCGAAAGCTGCACATCAATGAGCGTACGCTGGAGAAATGGGAGCAGGGTCGGGCGAAGCCGAATCCGCAAGCAGCGGCGCTAGTGCTGCTGGTTCGCAAATACCCGGATACACTCGAACGGCTGGAAAATGTTGCCGTGTAAGCCGTGAATTCTGAGCGTCGGCTAAGGAAGTCCCCTCGTAGTATTTTCCACCCTAGCGATCACGCTGCTGCGGTATATCGGCGACTGACCATCTCGACAAGTTTCGCGCGGATTTCCTTCGCGGGCGCGTCAGGCTGTTTCTCGAAGGCTTCGGCTTCCTTGGCGAGGTCTTTGTCCTTTACGAAATCGCGGAACCAGCGGGAGTAATCGCCTCGACGCAGGTGGAAGAGCAAGGTTTCGTCGTCGACTCCTTCGACGATATTCGCGAAAGAGAGCAGGTTGTAGGCGCGCAGGTGGAGTTTGCCTTCCGGCCCTGTGAAGTAAAAGCTGTTCTCCGGGGGCAATTCGCCGACGGCATATTTGCGGCTATGGCGTTTGCGCTCGGCTTCCGCGGGAGCCAACTCCACCAGCAATGGCGGACGTTCGGCAAGCCGGAACCAAACCAGTGCCGAACCCGACGGAGGGTCGCCATCCCCGATCTGGGGCGGGGTTTCGCCCAGGACGCGGCAAAAACTCTCGATGGTCTGGCGGGCAGATTTTCCGACGGCGATAACAATCTCGACTGGCTGAAGGGCAGCAGGCGAGACAGACTCGGGATGCACGGTCACGAGGACGGTGGAACCTAGCTCAGCGGGGGTGGTGCTTTGGGCGGGAGTCCATGAGCTAGGCAACAGATGATGCGCCTCATCGACCACCAGCCAATGAGGGTGTGCGGTACGAGCGCGCAGACTGGTGATCCGGGCCAGCAGGGTTGCGAAAGCGATGGGGCGGTCTTCCAACTTTATCCCCAAAAGGTTGAAGACCAGATCGTGTTCCGGTTTCTCCAGAAGAGTCATCGCTTGGTCAACGTCGGGCGGATGGTCGACGGTGCCGATGGTAATGGCGTCGAGAAACTGGTCATAGTCGCCCTCAGGATCGATGACGCAGTACTGGTAATTTTGCCGAGACAATCGCTCGAGCAGGCCGGAGACGGCCGAAGACTTGCCGCTGCCCGATGGGCCGGCAATCAGAATGCTGCCACGCTGAGGAATGATATAGACCTCATCGTAGCCCGTATATCCCAACGCCTGTCCGAGCAAGACCCGGTGTCGGGTGAGTTTGCTGTCGTAGCTCTGGAGATCGTCGGCGAGCAGCTGCTCGATGAGTTCGACGACTCCGGCGCCATGATCGGCTTTTGTGACGATGTCGGCGCGCTCCTTCAATGTGGGCAGGGCGTTGGCAACAGCAACGGCGCACTCGCAGGAGGAGAGAAAAGCGTGATCGTTCTCCGCGTCGCCGAGGCCAACGACATTGTGGCGGGAGATCGACAACTCTTCCAGCGCGCAGTTGAGTCCGGTGCCTTTGTTGATGCCCGAAGGCAGCACCATGACTGCGCCCTTGTTGAAAGTGACTTGAAGCTCGAGGCCTAGTTCCTTGATGGTTTCCATCACGGTTGTTTCATGCGGTTCCGAGCTGGCGACTATCGCCTTGCCGGAGTCAACCGGAACCCCGCGTTCGCGAAGTCGGGAGAGCAGCGGCTGATGCGGACCTTCGCAAAGGAGCTGTTCCTCCTTGGTCGATGGGTTGTAGAGTAGTGCGCCGTTTTCGGCGACAATGCGGGCGAACAGATCCGCATTAGGAAAAACTTTAAGTAGGTCGTCGAGCTTGCGGCCGGTGACCAGGATGAGTTTGCGTCCGGATGCAATCGTACGGCGAAGAGCCTCAACAGTGGCGTGGTCAACGCGACCATTGGAGGCCAAGGTGCCGTCATAGTCAGTGGCAACCACGACATATCGCATGGTTGATTTGGATGCGAGTTAGAGGATCGGCATTGCTCAAGTCGCGATTTCGAATCAATCCTGTCATCGAGATACGCGGGGAATAGCGCACTAATACTGCCGCTGAGTGTCTCCCACAAGGACTCTGGTGTCATTTGACTCGATTACGAATGCTTGATTGTCATTAACCCGGTAGAGAATCAAAGTCCTGTTGGCAAGGGTTGCGTCCGCAGAAGTTCCAAACACGTACCGCTGATGATTAGGGTTGAGGTTCACTAGATTGAGAGCGAATGCTGAGCCCTGACTGATGTTGGCTCCGTCGATGGTCGCTGTTAAGGCAGAACTGGTTGCAGGTCGGACTTCGCCGGTATAACGCTCTGCCACGGATGGGGTCGCCGATTCACTCCCTCCTAAGCGCAAAGCAAAGCTTCCCGGTGTTACCACGAAATTTCCAAGGTATGAATCTCGCTGAAGCGCCACTCCCAATGAATGGTAAACTCCGTCGTTTTCCAACATCACGAGCCCACCATCGTTTCGGGGATATAAGACGTATTGCAATCTTGATCCTGCATTGGCGGTCCATGTCAAAACAGTTCGCCCTGTCGTGGGATCAGTGACTGTATAGTTTCCTGGATTGAAATCGAAAACCGTCTGGGTAAGCCCGTCAAATTGCTGGTCAGTAACGCTGGCAGAACCGTCCAAAGTGAAAACACCAGCCGCGCCGAATGGTATTTGGCTGTTGGCTCCGCTTATCAAGAAGGCAAAGTGCCCTTTTAGAGCGAGACTGGAAAACGGTCCTTGTGGCTGGCTGAACAAGTCACCGCGAGCGTCGAGAGTGCCATCGATCGCAACAATTATTGCGTGCGTACCGTCGATTGCGTAATAGGCAAACTGCTGTGAGCCGTTGCTCGTCGAGAACGTAAATGTGCCACGACCCTCGCTCGAGGGTTGTGTGAAAGAGCCAGAGGTTAAGGAATTTGCGTGAACCGTGAGGTTGTTCAGATCGATGAAACCCCCACTAATCACACCAGTACTAGCGGTGAAAATACTGCCCGCCTCGGTGACACGCGTAGTCGATGTGCCTGTACTGAATCCGGACAGGCTTAGAGCATACGCGCCGTTTAGCGCGGAGGTCCCGGAGATGGTCTTTTGCAACTCCAAAGTGCCAGCACCCTGATTGGCGGTTGAATCGGTGCGAACTATGAATGCCTTCTCATGGCTGGAGAGAACAAGCTGGAGGTTGAAAGATCCGGTCGCTGTCTGGATTGCTGCCGTGCCTCGACCATCGCTACCAATCTGATAGGTGCCGCCGGTCACAGAAATTGGCACTCCCGGATTATCACTGGAATCGAACAGGCCACCGGAGATCTTTCCTGATCCGTCAAACACAATGTCTCCCGCTTGCGTCGGAGCAGCGTGACCGACATCATCTGCGATGGAGAATACATATCGACCCGCCAGGGATGAAGATCCGAATTGAATTGTCGCTGTCACCGTCCCAGTCGATCCGCTGCCGTCTGCCAGGGTGGCGTGAATCGTTATCAAGGCACTGGGAGGTGGTCCCGAAGGTGCAGTGTATGTGCCATCCGAGGTGATGCTGCCGCATGCGCCAGGTATTGTGCTGGGACAGGTCACGCTCCAGACCGGCTTCACCGCATTCGACAGTACCGTGGCGGAATAAGCCTGTTGACTTCCCGCGGTCACAATTGCATCGGCTGGGGTAATCACAACCGCGGCCGGAGTTACGGTCACCGTCACCGAAGCGGTTCGTGTGGTGTCGGCCTTCGCAACGGCGGTTATGGTCACCCTGCTCGGCGTAGGCACCGACTGAGGTGCGGTGTACAGACCATTTGAATCGATAGTGCCGCTCGAGGAATTGCCTCCTGAAACGCCGTTCACCTGCCAGGTCACGCCTGTGTTAGTGGAAAAGTTCACGGTGGCCGTGAACTGCTGAGTTAGACCTCCCGCCACCAACACGTCCGAAGGGTTCACGACAACCGGCAAAGCAATCGTCGCACTTGCGTCCGCGGTAATGTTGGAATTAGCGGCAAGTACGGAAGTGATGGTGACCTTTGGCGAACTGGGCACGGAAGCTGGCGCTGTGTACAGCCCTGATCCGGAAATCGTTCCGTATGTCGCGCTGCCCCCTGTGACTCCATTCACTTGCCAGTTCACACTGGTGTTACTGGCGTTCTGCACGGCAGCCGTGAATTGCAGGGCGGTACTGGTCGCAACGGTTGCGGTGGGGGGGGTAATCGTTATCGAAGCAGTTGTGGAGCTGCTGGTGCTGGTGCTGCCGCCTCCGCATCCACAGAACAACAGCATCAGAATGGTGAAAACGGCGGCGAAGCAGGACTTCACTAAAAGCTCCAGAGTGAATGAGTTTTGATACGTAGTTCGTTGTTGCAGGAACTGCCTACGGAGTTACGTTCAGTGTCGCCATTGGACTGCTCACGCCACCTATGCTGGCGGTCACAAGTACCGTTCCCGGCGAAATGCCAGTTGCTTTTCCGTTAGTGTCAATGCTGGCGACTCCGGAAAAGCTGCTGGACCAGTTGAAGACCGCATTACCAATGTTGTTGCCGTTTACGTCCTTGGCAGTGGCAGTGAACTGTTGTTGTTGACCAACCTTGACTGCTACGTTGATCGGTGCGATCGATACGGACGCTACAGTCGGGAATACCGTGAGACTTACTGCCGAGCTTGTGACACCGTTGCTTGTCGCGGTCGCGATGATCTGGGTTGTCCCGCCATTTTTCCCGGTAGCCATACCGCCGCCGTCAATCGTGGCGACGTTGGTGTCACTGCTTGTCCACGTCAACGTAACCGTTCCGACGCTGTTCCCGTCCGAGTTCAATGCGTTGGCTGTGAAGGCCTGATGTCCATTCACGGTCGTCGAACTTACTGACGGAATCACGACGATAGTGCTCACAGTTGTAGGATCGCTGGAAGACCCACCACAAGAGGTGAGCACCAACATCATTGCAACAGTGGCTGCGCAAGTCAGCAAATTAGAGATATTTCGATAGATTGTCATTAGCTCAGTATTGCCTCTGCATAAGTCCACTGAGAACACCTTTTCCGTCGGTCTGCATCATCAGCAAATTATTGTTGTCCACGATGTAAGTGGTGTAGCCGGCTTGATAGCTGCCCGCCTGTAAATGCAAACTCCCCCGGCCAAAGAGCGACGTTACGGTAAATGGACTGTTTTGTATGCTTGTTCCCAGCGTGATGTTTCCGTTGTTATTCACGTCCAAAGTCCCGGTTGTTATTGCGGCAGGAACATTGATTCCGCTGATTGTCTGCCGCACGGCAGCGCTGGTCTCACCCGCGCCTAGCGCGAATTGGCCGGAAATCGTTGGAATGGAGGTGCCACTGATAGCGCTGCTTTGGCGCATGGCGACGCCACTGGTCACATTCTGGTTATCAATCTCCAAAAATGCGATCTCGTTATTCAAGCTTGGGGGATAGACGACGTACTGCAGCGTTGATCCGCCCACATTGAACGTCGCAACGGTTCGGCCAATTGCCGGATCTGAAACAACGAAAGATCCGGCGAATAAGAACCCGAGCGAGAAAGCTGAGTCGCTGCTTAGATCAAAAGTACCGTTAGTGACAACCCCATTCGCGTCCGTCACGAAGGTACCGCCTTGGCCGACTGCACCTTGACTGTTCGCGCCGGAAAAGACGAAGGCGTATAGGCCAGAGAAATTCCCGGCAGTTACAGCGGAGGTCCGAAACTCGAGAGTGCCGCTGAGGTCGTGCGCTCCATCTGTTTCAATCAACTTTGCCGTTGCAGAATCTAAGACGTAGTAAGCGAATGTTTGTGACCCAAAGCTGCTCAAGAGTGTGAGCGTTCCGCGACCATGGTCGGAACTCGTTGCTGTGGACGTCCCAGTCACCGACAGTTTGGTTGACAAGGAGCCGCTGTCGTTGACATCGAGTGTTCCGGAAGTAACGTTCCCTCCTCCATCAAGGATGAGGCCCCCCAGCATTGCGGAAACTGGAATAGTGGACGCGGTTTTTCCTGCCAAATGGAGAGTGAGGTTTCCGCTCAAGCCATGTCCGAATTGCTGATTGTTCTGCGCGTCCAACTGGCCGTTTGCGATGACGGAATCGGCCCTTGTGATGAGTGCGCGCGCATGATTAACAAGCGAGATTTGCCAGCCCTCGTCTCCATTGCTCGTATGCACAGTGGCCGTAACGCGACCGTCCGCCCCGGAAACATACGTACCGCCGCTGATGGTTATGGGCGTTACCTTGCCATGAACATCTTCAATGCCACCAGTAATCCCTCCCGTGCCATCGAAGGTGATGCTGCCCACGGCGCTAAAGGGTTGGCCGGCGTCGAGACCTCTCATCGCGAAACTGTACTGCCCAAAAAGGGTGCCACTACCAAATGTGACGATAATGTTCCCATTGCCTG
>JAOAPL010000190.1 GCA_025462925.1 Acidobacteriaceae bacterium | reverse complement strand
TGGAGCGAGGAGTTTCGGTTTTACCATGTGCGTCTGACCTTCCAGAGTGCGAAGCTTTGCAGTAGGAAGGGCGTCGGCGAGCGCTCGCATTGCGTGGCGCATCCATGCGGGGCTCTTGCCGCCGTCCATTACGAGCGTGGATACCGTGACCGATTCCCACTGCTTGGCCGGCAATGGTTTGCCTCGCTGGTTGTCCTGCACGATCGTGATGTCGTAAGGGAGCGTGTGAGCAACGGCTTTAAGTTTTGACCACGCCGGCATGAATCGCATTAGCTGGATGAATAGCGCAGGAACGCCCACTAGTTTCATGAACAGCCTCACAGCATCTCCACGGCGATCGGATGCGACCAGCGAATTGAGTTGTGCGAGGTAATCGTCCGGGATAGGAGAACGAGTGTCGTCCACTTTGAATGGCGCCTCATAGAGCGCCAACTTCTTGATGCCGTTGCCGCGATTCGCCGCTTCGAGCGCAAGGGCCGCTCCGGAAGAGATGCCGAATACGTGCGCCGATCCGCCTACCTCGTCGATGAGCGCCTGAATATCTTCCCCTTCGCGCTCGACCTGATACGGCTTCGTGTCGCCGCTCTCACCACGACCGCGACGATCGTAGCGCACGACGCTGAAGTGAGGCGCCAGAAGCGGGGCCAGCGGCCCCATAGGCCCGAATTGTCGATGGCACATCGCGCCATCCACCAAAATGAGCGCCGGTCCCTCTCCTGTCCTGTCAAACGCGATGACGGTTCCGTCTTTTGAAGTTACTTTTCCCACGGGCGTCTTCCTCTTTCTTTGCTATTTCTTGGTGACTGATTCCGCACAAGTATCCTGGCCACCTTCATATACTTGCCGAAGTTCGCATTCACCTTCGCCAGCTACTTGGAGGAATTCCTTGGCGAGCTCGATGGCATGTTCCTTCGATTTCGCTTCAAGAATGGCGAAACCGCCCACTACCTCTTTGGCTTCGGTGAAAGGACCATCGGTCACAGACAGCTTGCCATTGGAGAGGCGCACGCGCGCGCCAAGCGCAGATGGCAAACAGCCCTCGGTGGAGACCAGAGTTCCGGCTTTCATGCTCTTTTCGATCAATTTGCCCATGTTGGCCATCTCCTCCTGGGTTGGAGGAACGCCGCGCTCGGCGGTTTTATAGATACTCAAGAATTTCATGATGATCTCCTTAAATAAGTTCTGGTCCTCCGTTGCCGGAGGAAGCTCATAAACGGGCGTTAATTCCCGCTCTACTCTTACGTCGAGTGGGGCCCTACGAATTCGACACGGGCCACACTATTTTTTTGCAGATATTTGCTCGCGAAGGCGCTCCTCTTGTTCTCTGAGTTCGGGAGTGAACTCGGCGCCGAAATCTGCAGCCTCAAACAACGGGCGAATCTCGATCTCGGATTCCCCTTCATGCGGATTGGGGCAGCGCTTCACCCACTCGATCGCCTCGTCCAGCGATTTCACCTGCCAAAGCCAGAAGCCGGCGATGAGCTCTTTTGTTTCGGTAAAAGGCCCGTCGATCACGGTCCGCTTGTTTCCTGAGAACTTGACGCGCGCGCCCTTTGAGCTCGGGTGGAGCCCATCGCCCGCGAGCATCACGCCGGCTTTCACCAGTTCTTCGTTGAACTTACCCATATCGGCCAGAAGCTGGTGGCTAGGCATCACGCCTGCCTCGGATTCCTTAGTAGCCTTCACTATCACCATGCATCGCATTGTCATATCTCCCTTCGTATTTTTGATTGGGACCGGCGTCCGGGCGGCTTCGCCCGGTTTAACCTTGCCTATACATTAACGTCGAACGAAGGACAACCACATCGACACGGTTAGAATTTTTTGTTAGGTGGATACGGAGTGCAAAGAATCTTTTTATCCCTTCGGGAATCTGCTATTGAGGAGCGTTGAGGAGGAACAGAGATGTCCATACTTCTAATTGCGATTTGCATCGCGGCCCTACTGTTGATCGTAAGGCAGATCAAACGGATGAGAGATCGACAGCAGATAGAGCGGCACAGCATCACCCCGGAGCAGCTGCACACGTTGTTGGCCACAAATCAAGAGGTGCTTCTCTATGATGTTCGGCGGCCGCTCGAGCTGTTAGCCGATTCTGAGATCATCCCCGGTGCAACGAGGATCCCCCCGAGAGAATTGCTGGCAAATCCGTCGCTGATTCCGAGAGACAAAGACTCAGTCCTCTACTGTACCTGCACCGGTGATGAGACCAGCCGATCAGTTTTGCATCGGGTCCTCGGCCTGCATTTTTACCGGGTCAAATTCCTCAAAGGTGGATTGGCGGCCTGGAAAGCGAAGGGCTATCCGGTGGAGCAGTACCTAGAGTCTTTTCCTCTCGAGACTGCAAGCTAAGCTGCCGTTAACGCCCAATTTTGGCGTCCCGCGAGCTTGGCACAGCATCTAAAAAGAGGAAGAGGAAGACGGGAGAGAATAGCCACGCGAAATTGGAATATTAAAGTTCCGTTACTGGAGCAAGTATTCGTTGACTTGCCCATCGGAACCGGCATACTCTTAGCGTTAATGGACGTGCATTCGCCCCTCGGCGAGCGTCGCAACCCGGTAGCTCACTCCCATCAACAACATTCCTGTCGTAAAAACGCTCATCGACATCGCACTAGCAACTGGCTCGCCCGGACGACTGCGTCTCGTAACGCGGCCTTTCGGAATGGCCGTGCGCTGTGTCGAAAAGAAAAAATTTCGCACCAAAATCTAACCCCAATCGGTTTCGGAGGTCATTCCCAGGACATAGATGAAGAAAAAAATTGAGATCACGCCCAACATCGAGAATCTTTTTGGTACCCGCGATGAGAACCTTCACATTTTGGAAGATGGGTTGAACGTCTCCATTGACCTTCATTCGGATTCGGTAGGAATAGAGGGGTCGGCTGACAACGTACACAGGACTGAACAGGTCTTTCTCGACTTCGAACATCTGCGCAAGGCCGGACACACATTCCACAACGGCGATCTTGGAAGCATGTTGCGCGTTATGGTCGCCGACCGGACCGCTACACTACGCAGTTTGGCGGAAGCCGGTAAGCAACGTTCGCAAGGCGTGAAGCGGATGGTGCAGCCGAAGAGCGTCAACCAGAAGAAATATCTGGACATGATCACCAGCCATGACATGGTCTTTGGCGTCGGCCCGGCGGGAACGGGAAAGACTTATCTCGCGGTTGCGATGGCGGTGAGCGCGCTGCTGAACAAGCAGGTGAGCCGCATCATCCTTGCGCGGCCAGCGGTGGAAGCCGGCGAGCGGCTTGGTTTTCTGCCCGGCACGTTACAAGAAAAGGTGGATCCATACCTCCGACCTTTATATGACGCGCTTTATGATTTGCTTGAGCAGGACAAGGTAGATCGCTTCCTCGAGAAGAACGTCATTGAGATTGCGCCCATCGCGTTCATGCGCGGTCGCACCCTCAACGACGCCTTCATCATCATGGACGAAGCCCAGAACACCACTTCCGAGCAGATGAAGATGTTCGTTACTCGCCTGGGCAACAACGCGAAAGCCGTGATCACCGGCGACGTGACGCAGATCGATCTTCCACACAAAAGAAGCGGTCTGCTGGAAGCTATCGACATCCTTAAAGGCGTGCAGGGGATCGGCTTTACCATGTTCGACGAAGTTGACGTGGTGCGGCATCAACTGGTGCAGCGCATCATCCGCGCCTATGACGACCACAAAGAACGCACCAGCAATCAGTTGAAACTCAATCTGGACGAGAACGCTATCTCTGCGAAGTCGAAAGCCAGCAGGGAATTACCAACGCAGATCGAGCAGTAGTCGTGAACAGATAAGATGGGAGGGCAGCACAGCCCTCCCATTTGCTTTATTACGGAACGGGTTGGAAATTTCACTACAGATCGATCATCGACATCGCGCGCTCAAGGCGCAGGACCTGCTCGCCTTCGCCGAGCGGGCGCGCTCCGCTGCGAGACTGCGCGGGACGGTCACCATCCTGATCAGCTCCAACGAAAAGCTACGCGCCTTAAATAGCGCCTTTCGCGGCAAAGATAAGCCCACGGACGTGCTTTCATTTCCCGGCGCAGAGCCAAAGGTCTCCGGACACTCTGGAGACATCGCCATCTCCGCTGAGATCGCAATTGACAATGCAAAGAGGTATGGCCATTCGCCCGCAGACGAAGTGAAAATCCTGATCCTGCACGGCATGCTGCACCTCGCTGGCCACGACCATGAAAAGGACAACGGCAAGATGGCGCGTCTGGAAAATAAGTTGCGTAAGCATTTAAGTCTGCCGGCTTCGCTCATTGACCGAACCCATAGCGATCGGACTCACAAGCCACAACCGGCAAAGAAGAAGAAATCCGCCGGCAAGTCGCCAGCGGTTAGAATAAGTAGGCAGGCACTAGCCACCCATAAATGACAATCGCGATTTCCATATTGCTGTTTGTCCTCATCTTTCTGCTCACTCTGGCCTCGTACGTTGAGCGCATATACACAGAGATGGGCAAATTTCTCTCGCGCGAATTCCAGGAAAATATTGAAGCCTACGAACTCCGGGTAGAACCTCTCCTGAACCATGCGCGTAATCGCGCGCCTCTTTCGATGTCTGTGCTGGCGCAGCTTTGCACTGCCGGCATCGCCATGTGCATCACCTACGTGGTGATCGCGGACGGACAATGGGACGCCGCGGAGGTCGGACAGGCGCTGCTCGCCATCGTGCTCATCATCCTCATCTTCAATCGGCTTCTGCCCTTCGTTTTCTTTACCCGGACAAAAGGCGAGTGGCTGGTGAAGTTTGCACGGCTCCTCCGCGTCATCATTTATCTTATGTTGCCTATCACCGTTGTCCTCGGATTCTGTATGCAAATTGCGGCGCTTGCCGAGCAAAACGAACCCGTGGAGGCCGAAAGCCAGTCGGAAGCTGTGGATGCGCTCATTGAGGCGGGACAGGAAGAAGGCATTCTCGAAGAGAGCGACCGCCAGCTGATTCAGTCGGTCGTCGAATTCCGCGACAAGACGGTCCGCGAGGTAATGACTCCCCGCCCTGAGATTACGGCTGTGCCCGCGGAAACCACCATCGAGCAATTCACGGAGATGTTGCGCAAGAAGCCATATTCGCGCGTCCCGGTCTATGAGGGTTCCATTGACAACATCAAGGGCCTGGTCTTTGCCCATGATCTGCTTCAGATCAGCGACGTGGAAGCCCACACGCGAACGGTCAGAGAGCTGATGAAGACGATTTATTTTGTACCTGAAAGCAAGCCCGTGCAGACGTTGATGCGAGAGATGCAGGTGCAAAAGATCCACATGGCCGCCGTCATCGATGAGTATGGAAGCGTCGCCGGAGTGGTGACTATCGAAGACCTGCTGGAAGAGCTAGTGGGAGAGATCACTGATGAACACGAGCCGCAGACCGATGTCGTTAAAGAGAAGGACGGTTCGTATCTGGTGCCCGGCAACATGGACATCGATCGCCTCGTGGAATTATTCGGCGTACGCCCGGAGAACGTGCAGGCGACTACAGTGTCGGGTCTCGTCAGCGAACTCGTGGGACGTATTCCGGACACGGGTGAAGTCATCCAACAGAACGGACTGCGTTTTGAGATCCTCCAATCCACTGACCGCCTGGTCGAGCGCTTGCGCATCAGCCTTGATAACGCCGCGGACACGGTACAATCGAAACAGTTCCGCGCTTGATTTGTAATCAAGCGCACTCTCCTCACTACTAACTTATGGCCAGCTTTCGTTCAGGATTCGTCTCCATCATAGGACGCCCCAATGCGGGCAAGTCCACGCTGCTGAACGCGCTAGTGGGCGAGAAGCTGGCGATTGTCACGCATAAGCCGCAGACCACGCGCAATCGCATTCAGGGATTTGTAAATGTGAAGGCGCGCAAAGGGCGACCGCAGGGGCAGATCGTTTTTATCGACACCCCTGGCGTGCACAAGCCGGAATCGCAACTCAGCCGCCGCATGATGCAGGAGGTCTACGAGGCACTTG
>JAOAPL010000223.1 GCA_025462925.1 Acidobacteriaceae bacterium | reverse complement strand
GAAGTGGGTCGCGCGGAAGAGAAGGCGCAATCTGGCGGGCAAGGGCTGAGCAATTCTGAAGAAGAGCTGAACGAATTCAAACAGCAGTACACAATCAAGAAATTCATCCCCGCGCCATTTTCGCCCAGCACAACTGTCAGCGGATTCGTCGGCGTCGATGGCGGCTCCACTTCAACCAAGGCGGTCCTGATCTCAGAGGCTGGCGACATTCTCTGCAAGGCCTATCAACTCTCGAATGGCAATCCCATTCAGGACACCATCGACATGTTCCTTGCACTGCGCCAGCAGGTGGAATCGAAAGGCGCGAAAATCGAGATTCTTGGAGTGGGAACAACTGGCTACGCGAAAGACGTTTTGAAAGATGTGCTCAACGCGGACGTCGCACTGGTGGAAACCGTAGCGCATACGGAATCAGCGATGCGGTTCTACGACGACCCGCATGTGATCGTCGACGTGGGCGGGCAAGACATCAAACTCATCATCCTTAAAGACGGGCGCGTAAAGGATTTCAAACTGAACACGCAATGCTCCGCGGGCAATGGCTACTTCCTGCAATCAACCGCTGAGGGCTTCGGGATGAAGGTGGACGAGTACTCGGACATCGCATTCTCCGCGAAATCGATGCCGCTCTTCGGTTACGGATGCGCGGTGTTCATGCAGTCTGACATCGTCAATTTCCAACGCCAGGGCTGGCAGCCGCAAGAGATACTGGCAGGACTCGCGGCAGTGCTGCCAAAGAACATCTTTCTATATATTGCCAGCATTCCAAATCTCGCCAAGCTGGGCTCGCGATTCATCCTCCAGGGCGGGACTCAGAAGAACCTTGCGGCCGTGAAGTCGCAAGTGGATTTCATCCGCTCACATTTCCATGGAACCGAGCATGAGCCAGAGATCATTGTGCACGAGCACTGCGGAGAATCCGGTGCGATCGGGGCCGCAGTGGAAGCGCTTCGATTATGGCGCAATGGTAAGAAGACGACGTTCATCGGGATGGACGCGGTCGAGAACATCAAGTACCGATCCACTCGCAATGAGAACACGCGATGCTACTTCTGCAAGAACAACTGCCTGCGCACGTTCATTGACGTTCAACTCGGGGAGGTGCAGAACTGGAAAGAGCCCGCATTCAAATCCAAGGTACCACTGGCAGCTGGCGAGCAGCGACTGATCATCTCCACTTGCGAGAAGGGTCAAGTGGAAGATGTCGGCGCAATGCGAGGCATCAAGTCCGGATTGGACGCGATCAAGGCTGCGAATCCCAACTATGTGGAGATCGCGTCGCGCGAAGTTTGGAAGACGCGAAGTCCGGCAAGTGTTGCGGATCCAATTCCATCCCGGGGATGGACCTCAGCTACAAAGCGTCGGATCGAGTTAATGAAGAACCGTGCAAACCTGCGCATTGGGATGCCGAAGGTCTTGAACATGTATGTGTACGCGCCGTTATTCAGCGCGTATCTGGAAAGCCTTGGCGTACCTTCAGAAAATCTTGTCTATTCCGATTACACCACTCGAGAAATGTATCGCGCCGGTGCGGGCCGCGGGGCTATCGATCCTTGCTTCCCGTCGAAGATCGGCATTCCACATGTATACAACCTCATTTGGGTGAAGCACGCGAAGAAGCCATTGACTCACATCTTCTTCCCAATGGTGGATGTGCTGCAGTCGCCAATGAAGAATTGCAGCGGTCATAATGCGTGTCCCACGGTGACCGCTACTCCGGAAGCGGTAAAAGCCGCTTTCACGAAAGAAACGGACGTCTTCGCTGAGCACGGCATTACTTATCTCGATCCGGTTGTGAATCTATCCGACCGGAAACTGCTCGCTCACCAGATGTTCGAATGCTGGGCACCAGTGCTCGGACTCTCCGAAGAAGAGAACGAGCGCGCAATCGATGCCGGATACAAAGCGCTGGACGATTACGAGACCGGCATTCGCAAACGGGCGCGGGAAACGCTCGACATGCTCGAGCGTGAGAACCGAATCGGAATCGTCATGCTCGGCCGCGTCTATCACCACGATCCGGGAGTGAACCACGAGATCATGGATGAATTCCAGAAGCTGGGCTATCCAGTTTTCTCGCAAAACACACTGCCGTTCGACGAAGACTTGTTGGATCGCTTATTCGGGGATGAGGTCCGCGCCGGCGTGATTACGCATCCCACGGACATCACCGACGTTTGGAAGAACGCATACTCCGCCAGCACCAACCACAAGATCTGGGCGGCCAAGTTCACCGCTCGACACCCCAACCTAGTTGCATTGGAAGTCTCCAACTTTAAGTGTGGCCATGACGCGCCTATCTACACGGTCATCGAAGAGATCATTGAAAAATCTGGCACTCCGTATTTCGCCTTCAAGGACTTGGACGAGAACAAGCCGACGGGTTCGATCAAGATCCGAGTGGAGACCATCGATTATTTCCTGAAGCGTTATCGCGAGGACCTGACCAAAAAGAGCGATGCGGGCACCCAGTTCGAGAGGGAGATCGCAGAATATGAGCGACGACTGCGAGAGGAGCTGCTGCAAAAAACGTCATCGCAGATCGAATACGGAACTGAAGTGGCTGCCGACTAACGGTTGTCGGGCTTCACAGCTCGCGCACCAGCTTGCTTCTAATAAGAAAATATGCGGCAACGATAATCAGCAATACTCCGTTGAACATCATCACTGCAGGCGCTCCAATTTTGCTGGCGGCATATCCGCTTGCTAAGGCTCCCACGGGAATCCCGCCGCGGAACGCGACCATGTAAATGCTCATGACGCGTCCTCGTAATTCGTCGGGCGCGATCAACTGCACGAGGGAGGTTACCGTCGAAAAGACGGTAATGAGGCTAAGACCGAAGACGAATAACAAGATCTCACTTAGCCACAGAACCCGAGATGAAGCGAAACCTATCATCAGGATTCCGCTCAATCCTTGCATGATTAACGAAGTAAGCCCCATTCCCTTATATCTGCCCTTCCAGGCAATCACCAGAGCACCAATGACCGAACCAGCGGCGGAAAACGCCATTAGCCGGCTGTAAAGGCGCACGTCCTGGTGGAAAACTTCTTTGGCGAAGAGAGGAAGAAATGTCAGCGTCGAAAATGCGAGCAGAGTCAGCACCGCTGCCAGGATGGTGAGTTCCATCAGGGTTTTGGTATTCCTCACATACGAGAGGCCGCCTATCAGTTCATCACGCATACGCTTTGGCGCAAGCGGAGGAATGTGCTGCACACGAAGAGACATCAAAGCCACGATCACCACGAGGAATGACAAGCCATTAAGGGAGAAGCAAAGGGACATCCCGAAAGCTGCCAACGTTACACCTGCAAGCAGCGGTCCTACCACACGCGCCAGATTGAATTGAATCGAGTTCAGGGCAATCGCGTTCGGCAAGGCTTTTTTATCGACTAAAGAAGGAATCAACGCTTGAGATGCGGGCCCGCCGAACGCCTGCGCCGAGCCGGTTATGAACGAAAGACAGAGAATTTGCCAAACATGAACATGGCCAGAGAAGACCAACCCCGCCAGTGTGAAGGCGCACGTCATCTGGATGTACTGCGAAACAATCAGGGTGCGCTTCCTGTCGAATCGATCCGCGAACACGCCTCCAATGAGCATGAAGAGAATGATCGGAAGTTGTTGAAGAAATGCGTCGAGGCCCAGATAAAATGCCGATCCAGTCAGTGAGAGAACCAACCAGTTCTCTGCGACGTTTTGCATCCATGTGCCAATACTGGAAGTGCAGGAGCCGATCCATAGCACCCGGAAATCACGGTAGGTGAATGCCGCCAGCATCCGGTTCAACATCCGTCCTCCGGGCATCGTCGCGCCAAGGGGTTGGTCTAATGAAGACTGAGGCAGGGAGGCGTCTTGCGTCTTATCGGTTTCTGCTGGCATTGGACTCTAAAGATGATTTACAGAAGCGCAGGGCTTCAGCTTTTCTCGGCGGCTGACGACTTACTCAGGGTACCACTTTGTCAGGCGGCACTTGCGGGCACGGAGACTTAGCTGCCCTCGATCGTGATTGTGTAATTATCGCTAGTGAGCCCGCGAGCGGGGTCGAGCAGAAGTTTTTGCTAACAGTCCCTCGAACACCGAATCGCACAACTGATCGACAAATAAGTCGTCGAGCGGCAGATGTTTGACATGAAACCGCAAGTAGATGGGTCCGTAGAGTGCGTCGAGTGCGAGATCAAGGTCGATATCGGGACGCATCTCACCACTCCGTACGGCCTTCGACAGGATCTCCCGCCCTTTCACACGACGAGGCTCCATCCACTGCGAACGGAATGCCTCAATGAGTTCCGGATCCGACTGTCCACCTCCCAAGAGGGCGCGCAAGACGCGACCGTTCCGGCTGGTGAGCACTTTGCAAAGCTCTTTCATTTGCAAGCGGATATCTTCCCTGAGCGAACCAGTGTCAGGAAACCTGACTTTCGGCTCAATACGCGTGAAGAATGCTTCTGCGGCAACGGAAGCTTTGTTGGGCCACCACCGATAGACGGTGGTCTTTCCCACACCGGCACGTTCGGCTATCCCTTCCATAGTGAGGTCCGCAAAACCCCCGGCGCCGCCGAGTATCTCCCAGGTTGCTTCAAGGATTGCACGGCGGGCATCAAGACAGCGGGGCCTTCCGGGACGGTTTTCGACTTTTTCCAACACTTTTTCCACAGCGAACCTCCGCTCCGTTAGATGCTACATTATCTGAATCGATACACAACGTAGCGAATCAATTACATTTGTACTCGCGCCAGAAATCATTGCCAGGACCCGGAAACGAACTATGTGGATTGTGGAGTTAGCTCTTAAGCGTCCTTACACCTTTATTGTGATGGCGCTCTTGATCTTGATCATCGGCCCGATAGTCGTAATGCAGACTCCGACGGATATCTTCCCTGAAATCAATATCCCAGTTGTCAGTGTGATCTTCAACTACAGCGGATTACCACCGCAGGAGATGGCGGACCACATAGTTTCCCCTTATGAGCGAATTCTCACCACCACGGTAAATGATATTGAGCACACGGAATCGCAATCATTACCCGGTGTGGCGGTCATAAAAATATTCTTTCGCCCCGGCGCCAACATCCCAACTGCCATTGCACAGGTGACGGCAATCTCCCAGACTGCAACCCGGCAACTACCCCAAGGCACAACGCCACCTCTTGTTATCACATATTCGGCTTCCAGCGTGCCTATTTTGCAGGTTGGATTGAGTAGCCCCACGCTCAGTGAACAAGAACTCAACGACATCGGCTTGAATTCCTTGCGCACGCGTCTGATTACAGTGCAAGGCGCGGCAGTCCCGTTTCCCTATGGAGGGAAGGCCCGCCAGGTCACCGTTGATCTGGATACACGAGCTTTGCAAGCCAAGGGTTTGACCCCGGTGGACATAGTCAATGCGGTGAGCGCACAAAACCTGATCCTGCCCTCCGGCACCGCCAAGTTAGGTGAGACCGAATATAACGTTGAGTTGAATGGCGCGCCGCAGAGCATCGCAGAGCTGAATGACCTGCCCGTAAAGACGGCAGACGGAAGTACGATCTACCTGCGCGAAGTAGCGCACGTGCGCGACGGATTCTCTCCGCAAACTAATGTTGTGAGGCAAGATGGCACTCGTGGATCCCTTCTCAGCGTAGTGAAGAACGGCGGAGCCTCTACCCTCGCCATCGTCAAAAATATTCGCGAGGTCTTGCCCATTGCTGCGCAGTCGCTTCCGGAAGATTTGAAGATCACACCCCTGTTTGACCAATCATTATTCGTCCGTGCTGCGGTGCAAGGCGTGGTGCGCGAGGGGCTCATTGCCGCCTGCCTGACCGCATTAATGATCTTGCTGTTCCTGGGTGACTGGCGCAGCACGCTAATCATCGCAATCTCTATCCCACTTTCAATCCTCACGTCGATCATCGTGCTGAGCAGTCTCGGCGAGACCATCAACATCATGACTTTGGGTGGGTTGGCACTCGCTGTCGGGATACTCGTTGATGATGCGACGGTTGCGATCGAAAATATCGATAGGCACTTGGCGATGGAAAAGCCGCTGCGCACGGCGATCCTGGACGGCTCCCATGAAGTAGCGACGCCAGCGTTAGTATCTACTCTCTGCATCTGCATCGTGTTTGTCCCAATGTTCTTCCTGTCCGGAGTCGCCAAATTTTTATTCGTTCCACTCGCCGAGTCTGTGGTGTTCGCCATGCTGGCTTCTTATGTTCTCTCGCGGACACTGGTACCCACGCTGGTGATGTATTTGATCCCCGAACACTCTCATTCGGCAGAGAGCAGAAAAGACGGTTTATTCGCCCGGTACCAAAAGCGATTCGAAGCGGGATTTGAGAAGTTTCGTGAAAATTATCAACATCTACTGCAGGCGTGCCTCGACTACCGCAAGGTCTTTGTAGGCTGCTTTCTGGCGTTTTGCGTTGTTTCCTCGGGACTTTTTTTTGTGCTAGGGAGCGACTTCTTCCCGAGCGTGGATGCTGGACAGTTCCGCCTTCATTTGCGCGCACGGTCAGGACTAAGAATTGAAGAGACGGCTAAACTTTGCGATCAGGTTGAGAATTTCTTGCGACAGGAGATACCCCCGAGCGAACTCGGCGGAGTGCTGGATAACATCGGGTTACCCTACAGCGGGATCAATCTGTCGTATAGCAACGCCGGCACTATCGGCACTGGGGATGGCGAGATCCTGGTTTCACTTTCGCCTGAACATCACCAGTCCACTGCGGCAATCGTTCACCATCTGCGTGAAGAGCTTCCGAAACGGTTTCCGGGAGTGGAGTTCTTCTTCCAACCGTCTGACATAGTCACCCAGATATTGAACTTCGGATTGCCTGCTCCCATCGATGTACAGGTAATCGGACCAAGTGGAAACACAAACAAGAATTTCGATATCGCCCAGAAGATTGCTCGGGAGGTTCGACACGTGCCCGGAGCAGCGGATGTTCATGTGCAACAACTTCTTGATGAGCCCACTTTACATGTTGATGTAGACCGTTCGCGGGCGCAGCAGGTCGGCGTCAATGCGCGCGATGTAGCACAAAACCTCCTCGTATCCCTCAGCTCAAGTTTCCAGACCGCACCTACGTTCTGGGTAAATCCCAAGAATGGCGTGAATTACAACGTGTCTGTGCAATCACCTCAGTACCGGGTTGATTCCATGCAGGCCATGCTCAACACACCCATTTCCGGAACCCGGCCCGCTAGCCCGCAAGTACTTTCGAATCTGGTTACAGTCACGCCCGCAGTGAGACCCGCTGTGGTCACGCACTACAACATTGCACCGGTTATCGATGTATATGCCAGTGTTCAAGATCGCGATCTTGGCGGTGTGTCGCGCGATGTAAATCGCATTCTCGCCGAGTACACACCGCAATTGCCAAGAGGCTCTCAGATAGTCGTCCGGGGACAGGTGCAAACGATGAATTCGTCATTCATCGGTTTGGGTATCGGTTTACTCGGCGCGATTGTGCTCGTTTATTTGCTAATCGTTGTCAATTTCCAGAGCTGGACGGATCCTTTCATCATCATCACTGCACTTCCCGCTGCGGTGGCGGGCATTGCCTGGATCCTTCTGGTTACGCAAACACCGTTAAGCGTGCCCGCATTGACTGGCGCGATCATGTGCATGGGAGTGGCGACCGCGAACAGCATACTTGTGGTCTCTTTCGCCAGACAGCGCATGGATGCCGGCGAAACAGCAATCGAATCGGCCCTACAGGCTGGGTTTACACGTTTGCGGCCGGTGCTCATGACAGCTTTGGCAATGATCATTGGCATGCTGCCGATGGCACTTGGATTTGGAGAAGGCGGCGAGCAGAACGCCCCATTGGGCCGGGCCGTCATCGGCGGGTTGCTGTTTGCTACCGTCTCAACGCTTCTTTTTGTGCCCTCAATTTTCACCATCATTCATGGAAATAAACAAACGCAACTGCAGCAGTGAGCAATAAACAGGAGAATGCACGTGTCTAATACAGACGTTACTTTATCCGAAGAAAATCTGGAATACGCAAACCGCCAGCCTCAAAAATCCGGGCGCGGGTTACTCCTCAAGATTGCAGTGGTTGCAGTCTTCATATTTGTTGTTGCAGCCGTCGTCGTAACAGCTGTCCGGGTGGCCGAGCGTCGGACGCTTGCCGCGGAAACAGAGCGCCTTGCGATTCCAACAGTAGCAATCATTCATCCAAAATCGGAGTCGCCTGAAGACGAAGTCCTGCTGCCCGCGAATTTGCAGGCATTCACCGAATCCCCGATCTATGCCCGGACCAATGGGTACGTGCGGCACTGGACAAAAGATATTGGAAGTCGCGTGAGCAAGGGCGAATTACTGGCAGAGATTGATACTCCGGAGATCGATCAGGAACTGGGTCAAGCTCGTGCCGCGCGCGAACAGGCAGCCGCCAAGTTGAATATCGCGAAGACGTCCGCTGAGCGTTGGCAGAATCTTCGAAAAAGCGATTCAGTCTCGCAACAAGAGGCCGATGAGCGTAACAGTACGTTGCAACAGGGGCAGGCGGATCTGGCGGCCGCAGAAGCAAACGTACGGCGATTGGAACAACTCGAATCGTTCAAACACGTCTACGCTCCATTTTCGGGCGTAATAACGAAGCGCAACATAGATGTCGGGGCATTGATCAATGCCGGCAACGGCGGCACAAACCGTGAGTTGTTTGACATCGCCCAACTCGACCCGCTACGTGTCTATGTAAGTGTTCCTCAGACGTATGCCCCTTCCATCAAGCCTGGTATGTCAGCTTACATTTCGCTGAATGAATTCCCGGGCGAGAAATTCGAAGGTAAGGTCACGCGCAATGCCAATTCAATAGATCCGGCAACAAGAACCCTGACAACAGAAGTCGATGTTCCAAATCCGAAGGGCAAGTTGCTCCCCGGGTCCTATGCCCAGATTCACTTGGCCATGCATGTCGACGGATCTCGCTTGACGCTTCCGGTGAATGCAGTGCTGTTTCGGGGTGAAGGCGCTAGAACCGCTGTTGTTGACAAGGACGGACGTGTTCGACTGAAGCCATTGACGATCGGTCGCGACTACGGCATCAACATCGAAATTCTTGCCGGACTGACAGCGGAAGACAACGTCATCATCAATCCCGCAGACTCGCTAGAAGAAGGTCAACAGGTTCAAGTCCGGCACGAGCAAACCGCTCAACAAGGAAGCAAGTGATGCGGGGTGTTCAGAGCTTTGTTACTTCTCTTTTCTTGCTTGGAGTAGTCGGTTGTACGGTTGGCCCCAAGTATCAACGAGCCACGGTGCCCACTGCTCCGAGTTGGTCAACTGAAGGGCCCTGGCGAGCAGCGACGCCGAAGGATGCCATTCCAAGAGGGAACTGGTGGAGTATCTACGGCGACGACCAGCTCAATGCATACGAGAACCAAGCGACCTCAGATAACCAGTCACTGCAGATCGCAGTACAACGCCTCGAGCAAGCGCGACAAGTAGCCGTGAACACCGAGGCCGGATTATTCCCTTCGCTGAGCGGCGGTGCTACAGCGCAACGTCAGCGTCTCTCAGCGAACCGTCCCATAGCTGTAAGTGTGCCGTCCACCAACGCAGTCACCCAGAACTCATTCTCAATTCCATTCGTCCTAAATTACGAGGTCGATCTGTTTGGCCGGGTACGGAGAAACATCGAATCCTCGAAAGCATCCTTCCAAGCTTCAGCGGCTGACCTCGAGAATGTTCGCCTGCTAGTGACATCCGAGATTGCTGCGGATTATTTTTCGTTGCGCGAATTGGATTCCGAGATACAGGTTGTGCAACAGGCTATCGGTTATCAACGTAAAGGGCTTCAGTTGGTGGAGAATCGCCATGCCGAGGGGATTGCGTCCGGACTCGACGTAGCACAGCAACAAGCCGTGGTGGAGGCGACAGAGGCGCAGCTGGCGCTGCTACAAAGAGACCGCTATCAATTTGAGCATTCTCTTGCAGTACTGGTTGGCGCGCCGGCGTCTACATTCCATGTGCCGCCGGGCACTTTGTCGCGAACGATTCCTGCGGTGCCACTTGGTATTCCCAGTGATGTCTTGGAGCGCCGCCCGGATGTGGCCGAAGCGGAGCGTCAGGTCGCTTCCAGTAACGCACTTATCGGAGTGGCAAAGACAGGCTATTACCCCAGCATCCTTCTTGGCGGGGGCGGTGGATGGCAGAGCAGCAACATTTCGAAGTTGACCGATCTGCCGAGCACGTTCTGGTCTCTGGGCGCTTCCTTGGCGCAAAGCATCGCCGACGGAGGAAGAGTGCGCTCGCAAGTGCGATTTGCTGAGGCAGGGAATCAGGCCTCGGTTGCTGCATATCGCCAGACTGTGTTGGTCGCCTTCCAGCAAGTGGAAGACGGCCTTACCGGTTTGAACACCTTGAACGATGCCGCTATCACGCAGCAACGAGCAGTCGCATCTTCACAGCGAGCGCTGGACATCGCGACCAATCGTTATGTTGGAGGGCTGGTAAGTTACTTGGACGTAGTCACGGCCCAGGAGACATTGCTCACAAACCAGAGGCTCGCGACGCAGATCCAGGGCCAGCAGTTGTTGGCATCAGTCGTTTTGGTGAAGGGATTAGGCGGCGGCTGGGATCGCAAAGACATAGACCGCCTCGACGTCAGACCTTCTCTTAAGCAGGCTGTGACACCGTAGTTATCAAGTCGAGTGCAGTCATCACGATTTCTTGAGCCTGCGGTATCGACGGATCAAATTGTTGGTTGAACTGTCATGGTTCAGCGCAGGTTGGGGGTCGTTCTCAAGCTCTGGAATGATGCGTTGTGCCAGAACTTTGCCGAGTTCGACGCCCCACTGGTCAAACGAATCAATGTTCCAGATGACGCCCTGTGTAAAGACGGAATGCTCGTAAAGAGCTACAAGCTTGCCTAGCGTTTCCGGCGTGAGCTGTTCAGCCATGATCGTGTTTGACGGACGGTTTCCTTCGAAGACCCGGTGCGGCACGAGCCAGTCCGGCGTGCCTTCGGCCTTCACTTGTTCAGGCGTTTTTCCAAACGCAAGCGCCTCGGTCTGGGCAAAAACATTGGCCAGCAGCATGTCATGATGCCGGCCAAGCAAATTCAGCGGCTTGGCAAATGCGATGAAATCGCAAGGAATCAGCCGGGTCCCCTGATGGATCAATTGATAAAACGAGTGCTGTCCATTAGTTCCCGGCTCGCCCCAGTAGATGGGAGCGGTATCACAACCGACCGCGTCTCCCTCGAGAGTGACGTGTTTCCCATTACTCTCCATCGCCAACTGCTGCAGATATGCCGGGAACCGCTTCAGGTACTGCTCGTAGGGCAAAACGGCTACTGTCTGGGCACTGAAAAAGTCGTTGTACCAAACGGCGAATAGGCCCATGAGTACTGGCAGGTTGACTTCGAAAGGGGCGGTGCGGAAATGTTCGTCCATCTGGTGAAAGCCGTCCAGCATGGCGCGGAAGTTATCCGGGCCAATGGCGAGCATGGTCGAAAGGCCGATCGCCGAATCCATCGAGTAGCGACCGCCAACCCAATCCCAGAATTCGAACATGTTGGCCGTGTCGATGCCGAACTTCGCCACCTCCGCGGCATTAGTCGAAACCGCCACGAAATGCTTTGCGACCGACTTCTCATCGCCTCCGAGTGCTGCAAGTGACCATGCGCGAGCAGTCTGGGCATTCGTCATCGTCTCCAGTGTGGTAAAAGTCTTTGATGAGACGATGAACAGGGTCTCGGAAGGGTCAAGGTCCCATACTGCTTCAGCAAAGTCGGTGCCGTCGATGTTGGAAACAAATCGAAACACCATGCCTCGCTCGCTGTAGTGTTTGAGTGCTTCGTAGGCCATAACCGGCCCGAGATCAGAGCCGCCGATCCCGATGTTCACAACGTTGCGAATGCGTTTCCCGGTATGACCTTTCCATGCGCCACTCCGCACTCGCTCTGAGAAATCAGCCATCTTGTCGAGCACCGAATGAACTTCGGGCACCACGTTCTTTCCATCGACCAGGATGGAAGCCCCTCTCGGAGCCCGCAGGGCCACGTGCAAGACCGCCCGCTTCTCCGTGACATTGATCTTCTCTCCGTGGAACATGGCATCGATGCGCGCCCGCAGCTCAGATTCCTGCGCAAGTTGTAGAAGGAGCCGGAGGGTTTCGTCGGTTATGCGATTCTTGGAATAATCGAGGTATAGGCCCGCAGCCTCGACGGCCATACGCTCACCACGTTTCGGATCGTCCGCAAAAAGCTGTCGCAGATGCAGCTTTGAAACGGTTTCGTAATGCGAGGCGAGTGCATTCCACGCCGAACGTGTGATCGGTGATGTCATGCTCGTGGTCCTTTCTAAGCGCTCACGAATCGTTCGCTGTTCGGCTTTGATCCGCTCAGTGCATAAAACAAGATGCACATGTAACAGATTACGGGCACGAAGAACGCGTGGTGAATACCGATCCGGTCGGCGATCGCGCCCTGTATCACTGGCACGATCGCGCCGCCCACGATCGCCATGTTCAGAATGCCTGATCCATTACCCGTGAGAGGCCCAAGCTCGGCTACGGCGAGACTGAAGATGCACGGAAACATGATGGAATTGAAGAATCCGACTGCAAGAATGCTCCACATGGCAATGTGCCCACTGCTCAACATGGAAATGATGACGAGGACTGATGTGCACACGGCACATAATGCCAGGAGATGCCCGGTCTTGACCCTGCGCAAAACTGCGGCTCCGAGAAAGCGCCCCACCATGGCGCCGCCCCAATATAAAGAGACGTAACCTGCCGCGGTCTTTGCGGACAATCCCGCAATGTCCGCTTGGCCGAGGTAGTTCACCAGGAAGCTTCCGATGGAGACTTCTGCGCCTACGTACGTGAAGATCCCGAGCGCGCCAAAGACCAGGTTGGGATGCCGCCAGACTGAATCTCTGACCTTTTCAACCGTGGGGTTTGCCGCAGCCTCGATATTCGGCAATCTCGATGCGGCGATCAGCACTGCCAGCAGGAGCAGCGCGACGCCGATCACAACGTATGGCATCTTCACCGAGGAAGCCTCCTGCACCCGATACAGATGCAGAGCTTGCGGTGAGAGCTGGCGTAATTCTTCAATCGCGAGCGGGGCAGCACTGAGCATCAGCAGCCCGCCGAGTTTGGGTGCGATAGTAGTTCCGAGCGAGTTGAAAGCCTGCGTGAGGACTAATCGACTCGAGGCCGTTTCGGGTTTGCCAAGGACCACCACGTATGGGTTAGCTGCCACTTGCAGACCGGTGATTCCCGCCGCAAGAACGATGAGCGCGCCCAGAAACAACGGAAAAGAAGCAGAGGTCGCGGCAGGCACGAACAGAAATGCACCCAAGGCCATGATCAGCAATCCAGTCACCATGGTCTTCTGATAACCGATCGCGTTCACTACCTTCGACCAAGGAATCGAAAACAAGAAGTAGGCCGAGAAGAACGCAAACTGGATCAGCATGACTCTCGCGTAGCTGAGGTCAAAGACCGACTTCATCTGCGGCACCAGAATGTCGTTCAGGCAAGTGAGAAAACCCCACATGAAAAATAACGTGGTAACGACTGCGAGCGGCCGGGTGAAGTTTTGAATGATTGAAGGCGCCGAAACCTTTTGCATCCCTGCTGCTGACTCTTGACCTACCATGTGCCTGACCTCGGGTATTACCAAGTCTCTGCTTGTACTCCATATGTAACACCGTCGGTCCGGTTCGGGAAGGGAATCTGCAAAAAATCAGCGCAATCCATTGGAAAGACTTGCGTACGCGATGAGTGTCCGCAGTACCGGGCGGCTGATGAACTGGCGGCGGCACCAGTGGGTGGGGCGAAAGTCACCTTTCGCAGCCATCGGTATAAGGCTGGTGGGTGCTGCGGGTGTGATCGAAGCTTACCTCGAGCGCACGTTATGAATAGGGAACCCTCTTCGCAAAAGCTGTAGTCAAAACAGCCTATTGAGCTGACTGCGATAATTGCGACTCAGCGTTAGGGTTTGTCCGGATTTGAGTCGCACAGTGAAGTCTCCCGTATCGCGCGATGTAATCTCATGAACGAACGACAGATTGACAATTGTCGAGCGATGAATGCGCATGAATTCGGACGGGTTCAAAAGTGATTCCGTCGAGGCAATCGATGCACGGGAGATGTAGACCTCTTTTCCCACGTGGAACTCGACATAGTTGCCAGCTGCCTGCACGTACTCGATCACTCCGACGGGAATGACTAATATCCGGTCGCGCGATTTTACAGCGAATCGTTCGCGGTAAACCTGACCACTATGCAATACCGTATTGCTCGCTCCATGCGCGGCAACAGAAAAAGGCATACCTAAATCTCCATCGCTGTCCAAGACTGTATCTTGCCTGTTCATCAGAAGGTGCTGCTTCGCGCGTTGCAAAGAGCGCTCGACCTTACCGATGTCTACAGGTTTTAGTAAGTAGTCGATCGCATTTCTATTGAAGGCCTCGTGCGCAAGGCGTTTCGAAGCACCGAAAAAAATCACTAGTGGGTGGTGAGGTGGGGTCTTTGGTTTCTTACGAGCATCGATGTTGCGAACTGTCGGCAGGTGGATGTCGAACAACAATAGATCCGGAGACGTTGCCTCCACAGCGGCCAGTGCCTGCGCTCCATTTTGGCACTCAGCTACAACTTGAAAATCCGGCTGTCGTTCTAAAAGCGAAATCAACCGCCCTCTATCCGATGAGATGGGGTCTGCAACAACACAGCGAATATGCCCCTTATTAGACGACTCTAATGACTGCGGCGACTCTGGTTCACATATTTGCATAATTCTGGCCCTGGGGTAAATTGCTTATCTATTCAAACCAGTCCGCAACCTTTTTTATTTCAATCTCACAGAAAAAAATAATCCTGATCGTTGAAGAAGCACGATAAGGACTGTCCTGTCCTCGAGAGGTGAATCTGTAATCCGGCGACGGGAAATTATAAGAATTCCCGATTCAATAGCGAGCTTGGCTGTCGCCGTTTCACCGCTTGCGAGAGTGTTGCTCCACACATTCGATTCTAGAACGAGAGTGTTAGGTTCATAGATTATCGAATGTAAAATGTAAGTAATAAGTTCTGCTATACCGCTGATTGTAAAAACCCGAAGCCCAGGGGGAAGTTCCTGCTGTCCCATCTGAACGCCTCAGCGGCGCAAAAAAAGAGACCGCGAAAGGGGCCTTCTTGCAAGGCGTACCTGGAGCATAAAAATGGGGAGGGCGACTGCCCTCCCCAGACCATAGCCGATTCGCTGTCTTAGAACGAAACGCGGGCCGTTAGTTGAATCACACGTCCAGACACCGCAGAGCCTTGAAACGAGCCATAAGGGCTGCTCGGAGCTGTAACGGTTGACTGGATGCTGCCAAAGCCGCTTCCGGAGACGTTCTGCAAGGGGCTGGCGAAGTTCGGGTGGTTGAATACGTTGTACATATTCGCACCAACCGTCATACCGAAACGCTCGACCTTGAATACTTGCTTGTTGATCGTCATGTCGGCATCAGCGTAGTGAGGACCTCGGAAGGTGTTGCGTTTGTTATTTCCGAAATTCGACTGGGTTTTTGTCGTGGCAAAATCCGTAGTCGTGAAGCAAGTATCCGCCGGATTCTGGCAGCTCCTGATCACGCTCGGATTCACCACCGATGCCAACACCGTTCCACCGATGGAGTTGGAGATAGCACCCGCTAAGCTGGAATTGAAGACGCTGAACGGAGTTCCCGAGCGCCAGAACACCTTGCTAGCCAGTGACCACCCTCCCAGCACCGATTCCATTGCATGGTTCTGGAATTTGTACGGGAGCAGCCAAACGAAGTCACCGGTCAGGTTATGACGGATGTCATAATCTGAGTTGCTATATCCCAAGCGATTTGGATTGCCAGGCTCACTCTGAGTCGTGAAGGAGTCACCGCTGAAGAATTCACCCAAGCCGCCGTTTGAAATGTCGTCAAGCGAGTGGCTCCAGGTGTAGCTGACTTCCCCCTGGAAACCATAACTCATCGACCGACGGAACGTTGTCGTCAAGCCGTTGTAATTTGACACCCCCGAGTTAGTGAGCTGTGTGACGACGCGGAAACGCGGATCAGGTGCACCCGGTGCTGCAGAGGTGCCTGTCGGAAGTCCGGCGTTGATGAACGTTGTTCCAACGGACCCGCCAGTATTCAACCAGGCATTTGCATCCGCATTGCGAAGGAACTCGTCATATCCGTGATTTCCAACATAGTTGATGGTAAGAACGTTCTTTTTGCCGATAGCCTGTTGGATTTCGAAATTCCATTCCAGGTACTTGGGGTTCAATACCTTGTCAGGAGTCGCGAAATAGCCGGGTTCCGTAAACGTAGTTCCCAAGGCTGCCAGAGCGGTACTGATCTGTCCCCTGGTTTGGCCAGTGGAGAAACCATTTTGGAATGCTGCGTTGGTTTGAGCGGCAAGCACAGGTGAGCTACCCGCGCCGCCCGAATTCACCGTACCTAGGCGGAGCGAAGGTGTGAAGATGTTCGGTGAATTGCCGAAAATGCTGCTCGCCAGAGTGCCCGGGAACAGATCTGCAAATACGCCGACACCACCACGGATTACTGTCGTTTGGCTTCCGAAGGGGCTGTAGTTAAAGCCAAATCTCGGTTGCCAGGCTACCTTCTCGATTTGAGGGAACGCAGATTCCAGACCGGTCGTGATCGACTGGTTGTAAGGAATCGCGATTCCCTTTGAGAGATCAGAGAAAGTATTGTTCATACGCGCGAAGCAATCGGTATTGCATTTCGGGTTTTCGTTGACGTCCCCACGAAGGGCGAACGAGAACTTCAAATTGCGCTTGACCGCCCATTCGTCCTGTAAGTAAAGACCAAGGCTGTAGAGGGCAATGTGCGCAGATTGAATCGACGAGAAGCGCTGTTGGTACGAGCTGCCAGTTGTAGGATCAATGGAACCATTGGCAAACTCAGTCACGTCAAAGAAGCTGTATCGTCCGCCATCTTGAAGAATCAACGGAGTACTATCGGTGACATTGTTGCGGCGGAAGTTGACCCCGAACTTCAAAGCATGGCTGCCTTTGTTGATCGAAACGTCATCCAGAACCGCATACTGCCCGACGTTACGACCTTGGGGAAAGCTGCCGTAGTTCAGGCCGACACTGGTAAAACTACCGCTACCATTGGCTCCGCCCTCGAAGAAGCGCATGTAGTCTGGAAGCAAAGCGATTGCAGCCGGAAGGTCAGCTGGCGAAAAGATCGCACTATAGTAATTGCCGGAGACCGTGAAGTTATTCACAGCGATGGGGCTGATGATGTAGCTGTGATTGAATTGGCCTTCGTAAGAAGGTTGGGTGCTGATGATGTTCAAGGCCGGGTTGAGCGGATCGGTGAAGGTGGGCTGTACACCGTGATCCATCTTGAAGCGGAAGAATGCTTTTTGCTTGTCGTTGATGTTCCAGTCAACGCGTCCGACCTGGAGCCATTCTTTGTTCAAATTGCTTTCATTGGTATTGAAGGCAATCGCGCAAGATTTGTCGACGCCAAAAGTTCCACCGCCTGGCGCAGCCGCGGAAAAGCTGCCACAGCCCAGAGTACCTGTTCCGTCTTGCAGCGATCCCGTGCTATTCACTGGGCCGGTAACGGGAACTGCGCGCGAGATACCAGGGGCATTGTTATACAGGTTGAAGGCCGCAGTGTAGAACGGCGCTTGCGCGGCACTGACATTGCTAAGTATGTACTGCTGGAATAAAGGTGAAGGCAGTGAAACTGTTCCGCTAGAGGGCAGAATGTAACGCAGACCTTCGTTGCTATAGAAGAAGAACAGCTTGTCCTTTTTGATAGGCCCGCTGATCGAACCCAGCCACTGGTTCGAATTCGCTTTGCCTTTTGGCGTGCCGGTGTTGTTGTTGAACCAATCATTTGCGTTCAAGACAGCGCCGTTCCAGTTATATTGCGCGGTGCCATGAAACTGGTTCCCTCCCGACTTCGTCGTAAAGTTCACCTGCGCGCCGGCCTGACGTCCATACTGTGCGCCGTAGCCGTTTTGTACGACGACTGCTTCTTGAATTTCGCTGCTGCCCAGAGTGAGGTTGCTGGCGCCAGAGTTGTTCAAGTTGAGGTAAGGATCCATGTTGTCGTTGCCATTCACAGTGAATAGGTTGGAATTGGCAGGAAGACCGAATGAGCTGAAGCCTCCATAACCACCGCCGGTGCTTACTGCCACTCCGGGAGCGGTAAAGGCAACGGTTGTGATGTCGCCACCGGGCATTGGCAGGAGCGACAGTTGCGTGGAGTTAAAACTTGTGGAAAGGTTCGCGTTCTCGGTGTTAAGTAGCGGAGCCGAACTGGTGACCTCGACTACTTCAGTCGCGGCCTGCGGTGTAGCGATCAGGTTTACAACTTGCACTTGGCCGACTGCAACCGCCGCCTTGAACGTCTGCGTGGTAAGGCCAGTTGCTGCTGCTGAAACGTTGTAGGTGCCGGGCTTGAGTAGCGGGACACGGTAACCGCCCGAGCTGTTGGTGGCTACGGTGCGGCTGGCGCCCGTACCAACATCTTTCACGGTCACAGTGGCATTGGGCACCACGGCACCTGAAGAGTCTGTTACCGTACCGGCGACATCACCTGTTGAAATCGTCTGCGCGGCGACTGGCAGCGCAAACGTCAACAGGAGCATAAACGCAATCAAGAATACTGCAGGTTTATTTAAATTCATTGCTTCTCCTAAAGCTTCGGCGCAACTGCACCGAGCATTTTCAGAGTTGCAATGCCTCAGCCAAAATCGCCAAGAATACGGGAATAGTGACCGTGCGAATAGTGTTGACGCAGTACGACGCGCATTCTTACCAGCAGAAATTCCAGGTTTTGTTGCATGTAAGAGGGATGTAAATCCCACGCTTCAATCTATGGATAACTGCAGATTACCTGTCGGATGATTCAATTTTTGGAAGAACGAACACGGAAACGGAGCACTGAAACCTTCGTTGCTCATGCTTCGAAGCCGCGCGCGAGCCAAGCCGGATTTGCAAAAGCTGAAACCTTTTGCTAGATTCGGCATCTAGGTTCTAGTCAAAACATTCTGTGAACGCGACCTACGCCAAAACGCATACGACCATCGCCAGCACGGCGAATGCCTCCGTCTGCGTCTCCATGGCCATGTGCATGTGTATGTGTTGCTGCGCGCGTGAGCGGAATGGAGGGCTGTCGTTTTCTTAAGCTTTAACTAACACAGCAGATTTCCAAGGCCGCTCATTCCGAGCGGCCTTTTTGTTTTTGCGCCAAAGATATTCAAATAAAAAGGAGAGCAACATGGCCACCGCACCCGTAACGAAACCGATCGCGATCTACTACGAGCATCCCGACTGGTTCAAGCCTCTTTTCGCGGAATTGGAACGCCGCAATATCCCGCACGTGCTCATCGATGCGCGAAGGCATCGCTATGATGCTGGAGCGCTGAACGGCGACGCGGCGTACTCGCTGCTCTTCAACCGCATGAGTCCGTCCGCGTACACCCGCGGCAATGGCCATGGCATCTTCTACACGCTGAACTACCTTGCGCATCTGGAAAAGGGCGGCGTGCGGGTGGTCAACGGATATCATGCCTTCCGCGTGGAAACCTCCAAGGCGCAGCAACTGGAACTGCTCGACTCTTTGAAGTTGCCCTATCCCAAGGCGCGCGTGATCAATCATCCGGAGCAGGCGCTTAAAGCAGCGGTAGGTCTGCGCTACCCCATAGTCGTGAAGCCGAACATCGGCGGCAGCGGCGCGGGCGTGCTTCGGTTCAATGATGCGAAGGAACTCGCCAAGGCGATTGACGAGAAAAAGATAGATCTCGGTCTTGATAGCACCGGGTTAGTGCAGGAGTTCATCCCGGCAAAGGGAAATCACATCACGCGCGTGGAAGTATTAGGCGGAAAGTTTCTGTACGCCATCAAGGTCCATTTGACCGGCGACACGTACAACTTGTGCCCCGCTGATATCTGCCAAGACGCCGGAGGCGCGGAATTGCAGCGCAGCACCTGCGCGGTGGACGCGCCGAAGAATGGGCTGAAAGTGGAGGCGTATCGTCCGCCGAAAGAGGTGATCGATGCCGTGGAGAAAATCATGCAGACGGCACAGATCGAGATTGGCGGAGTCGAGTATATAGAAGATGAGCGCGATGGCCAGCTCTATTACTACGACATCAACGCGCTTTCGAACTTTGTCGCCGACGGACCAAAGGTTGTGGGTTTCGATCCGTTCGTCAAACTTGTGGACTACCTGGAACAGGAGGCCCGCTAATGCGATACGGATATTGGCTTCCCGTTTTTGGCGGCTGGCTGCGCAACGTGCAAGACGAAAACATGGAGGCGAGCTGGGACTACGTGAGCCGGCTCGCCCGCCGAAGTGAAGAGATCGGGTTCGACCTGACGCTGATCGCGGAACTCAACCTCAATGACATCAAGGGTGAGCGGGCGCCTTCCCTGGATGCATGGTCCACAGCCGCAGCGCTGGCTGCGGTCACGAAGCGGCTGGAGTTGATGGTGGCCGTGCGTCCAACATTCCATTTGCCGGCGCTGCTGGCAAAACAGGCCGCGAACATCGACCACATCAGCAATGGGCGAGTGTCATTGAATGTTGTCTCGTCATGGTGGGCGGAGGAGGCGAAGCAGTATGGCGTCCACTTCGACCAGCACGATGACCGTTATGCGCGCACGGCGGAATGGCTGGAGGTTGTGAAGGGAGTGTGGTCGCAAGAGCAATTCAGTTTTGAAGGCAAGTACTATCGAGTGTCTGACACATTGCTGCAGCCGAAGCCGGTATCGCGTCCACATCCGACGATCTATGCGGGCGGGGAATCTAATGCAGCGAAGGAACTGATCTCCAGCCAGTGTGACGCATATGTGATGCATGGAGATCCGCCGGATGTCATTCGCAAGAAGATTGCGGACCTTTCCGAGCGTCGCGCCAAGCACGGCCTGCCGCCGATGACGTTCGGCATGGCTGGATTCGTTGTGCTGCGCGATTCGCACGAAGAGGCGGAACGAGAAGTTCAGCGCATCACGGACGTAAGCCAGAGTGCAGCCGGATACAACAACTATCAGCAATGGCTCTCAGGCACGCAGTTGGAAAAGAAAGTCTCATTGGAAGACTATTCCGTGTCGAACCGGGGACTGCGCTCAGGTCTGGTGGGTACGCCCGAACAGGTGTCGGAGCGCATCGCGGAGTTCGAAGACGCGGGCGTCGACCTACTCCTGCTGCAGTTCAGCCCTCAACTGGAGGAGATGGAGCGCTTCGGCGAGCAGGTGATTGGAACCCATACACTGGCGGAGGTGCAATCGCGATAGCGACTTGGAATTTTCGCTTTGGTGTTAAGGCGATATGCTGGGGAATAAGCAGGCTCCTTTGTGGCTCCATAAATTGGAGCGAAATCATGCAAACATCCAAGACCCAGAAATGCATCGTATGCACGACGGCCGAAAATCTGGGCTTAGACAAGCCTGCTGTCTATCAAACCATGATTTGCACGTGTGAAGACGATAAAAAGAAAGTGCCATCGAAAACAGGAGCATGATCACGACTTGGCGTGATCGACACAAATGGATAACCGAACCCGGAGCATTCAAGGTTAGCGCGTCCAATTTGCAGGAGAGCTTTACGTTGCGATGATTAAGTCCCGATCCAATAAATCAAGTGCCCAGCAGATTCGCCTGCAATTTTCTGTACCCTTTTTCCGCCGCCCAAAGCGTTAGGGGAATCGCTGCAAGTTCGTCTACAACAGGAACAGCCCGACCATTCTTCGTCAAATCAACCGTCTTGATGTAAACCTTGCAAGTGTCGCAGGCTTCCACCCTTATGTGCTCGAATTCACTGGCGGTGTAGATCGGTAATCTGTCTACGTCTTGTTCGCCGCATGCCGGACAAACAATGCGGCGAAACTCCCATTCAGTGCTGCAAAGCGAGCAGAGCAGCGAGCGCTTTGCCCCGTCTCCTTCCGGCCGCAGGATTCCCAGCGCTGGTCTTCGAAAGCAGAATGGACACACGGCAAGGGTGTAGTTGCTGACGGAGTCCGCCTGAGCCGCTAGGTACTCGGCATATGGTTGAAGGAAAGCGTGGGCAAAAAAAGAGTCAGAGACTGAACTCCCGTCGTCATCGGCGTGTTCTGCTTGCCAGTGATCGTTGAGGAGTTGTTCCCACACCGTGGTTCCGGCGTCTGAGAGTTCGGAGGCAAGCTGAGCAAGTGGTTTCGGGCCTGTTCGGGAGGTCACATAAAGGAGCGGCTGAAAGTGCGGAAGGAGAACAAACGCATCCCAGTTGTCCGGCAGATTCGACGTGTTCTCCACCGGGCGGTATGCGGACGTTTCTAGATAGTTGTAGAGCGCCTTCTGGAATAAGGCGATCTCGCGATAGAAGCTCAGGATCTCCGAAGCAAAAGAATAGGACTTTGACAACTCCCCGGCACGCGCAATGCGCTGATCCCAACCGGACTTGGTGGCGAAGGCAGATCTCATGGGGCGCGACGCTCCGACTGCGTTCGGTTTGCTTGCTCCAAGTCTGTCTTGGGATCGCGGCCAGTAATCTGCCGATACCACCCAGGATGGTTGGTCCACGCCCATGCTCGTGTAACCGTGCCGCGCACCATCGATCGGAATGTTCCTGGCATGGCAGCAGTGCCTTCATAAATGTGAACAAGGAATCCTCCAAGCATGAACAGTCCGGCAACGTCATGGAAAAAGTACGAAATCCACATCGGCGTACGGCCGATGATTTCGGGGAACCACATCGGAATCCCTGTAATGAGGAATACGATTCCGGACACCATCATGGTCCAGAACCATATCTTCTGTCCGGCGTTGAATTTACCAACATAGTCCGGCTCGACCTTGTCTTCGTGGGTGATATACCTGCGCATTCGACGCATCCAAACGTTATCGCTGTCTTTCCAGCGCATGTCGTTGACCCATCTTCGAAACAGAAGAATCATTACAACAACAAAGCCGAGTCCGAACCAGGGATGGAGCAGCCGAGCCATTGGGCCGCCGCCGAACAGTGGCGAGAGCCACGAATAGAGCCACGGAGTAAAGATGGCGAATCCGGAAAGCAACGACAAGATGAAGAAGATCGCAACACCCCAGTGTACTAAGCGAGTGTGAACGTCATGTCGGGGGACTTCACCTTCATAAACAACGGTGTGTCCGAACTGATCGTCCACGCGTCCTGCTCTGGGTGCCACGCGTCGGGGGCCACCTATTGGCTCAACGGTTGCCATTGGCTTCGTCCTCCTTCTTTGGCGGTTCGGGCTGAATTGGCTTGCCCCCATAGGCAACATAGTGGACGACCATTCCAATGGCGCCCAAAGCAACAGTCGCCAAACTGATCGGCTTCAGCAAGAATTTCCACCACGTATAGACGATGGGGATGCGCGGGTTCGCGGGCAATCCGCCATAGAGTTCTGGCTTGGTGGCGTCGTGCAAAACATAGATCACGTGCGTGCCGCCGACCGACTCCGGATCCCATGTTCCGGCGTTTGGGTGGCCGTTTTCGCGCAGCTGCTCCGACCGATGATTCGCAACTTCCAACATCTCCTTCTTGGTGCCGAATTGCAGGCATCCAGTGGGACATGCCTTGATGCACGCTGGTTCCAGCCCCTGTCCTACTCGATCAGAGCAAAGCGTGCACTTGTAAACCTTCTTTGTAGTCTGGTTGAATTTGGGAATATCGAAAGGACACCCGGACACGCACATCTGGCACCCGATGCACTTGTCCTGCTGGAAATCAACAATGCCGTTCGCATATTGCACGATTGCGCCCTCTGCGGGACAAGCGCGAAGGCAACCAGGATCTGCACAGTGCATGCACTGGTCTTTGCGCATCAGCCACATCAACGAACCGTCTTCTCGCTCGTGTTCGTTAAATTTGATGAGCTGCCAGAAGTTCCACTTTGTTTCCGGCATCGTCTGATATGTATTGTCAAAAGTGGTTTCCTGAAACGGAAGATCATTCCACTCAAGGCACGCTACCTCGCAGGCCTTGCAGCCGATGCAAGTAGTGGTGTCCATCAGCTTGCAGACCTCCACCTCGCGTTGTACGCCTTTACCCGGCACACTCCCCGAATGGCCCGATATCGCTTGGATTTGGAGAGTCTTTTCGTCAAACATGATTTCTCACACTTTCCTAGGCCTTCTCGATCTTCACCAGGAAGCCCTTAAACTCGGGCGTGTAGGCGTTCGGATCCACGACTGTAGGGGTTAGCAGGTTTGTTGGAGTGAGAGCAGTCCTGCCTTCGTCTTCAGAAATTCCCCGATAGCCCCAGTGAATGGGAATGCCCACCTGGTACGTCTTCTTTCCGTCGATCATCATCGGCTTGATACGTTTGGTGACCATGGCCTTGGCGATGTACTCGCCACGGGCGCTGGTCACTTTAACTCTCTCGCCGCCGTGGATTCCCATTTCGTCGGCCAGTTGGGCAGGCACCTCAACAAAGGGCTCTGGAACAAGCTGCACCTCCATAGGATTGTTCTTGGTCCAGTAGTGGTAGTGCTCGGTCAATCGATATGTGGTGCAGACCACGTTGAAACCGTC
Organism: Acidobacteriaceae bacterium; assembly: GCA_025462925.1. Taxonomy (GTDB): domain Bacteria; phylum Acidobacteriota; class Terriglobia; order Terriglobales; family Acidobacteriaceae; genus JAICLA01. The sequence goes on along the minus strand of JAOAPL010000223.1, from coordinate 2,432 downwards.
TGCAGGTGTTCCGTATTTATCCAGAGGTGTGTTGAGTTTCTTCACCACTGGGTTTGTGGATTGATTGGGGTGGAACAGATTCGCAACCGGGCTTTCAAACGGTTCGTAGTATTCAGGAAATGGGCCATCGGCAAAGGCGCCTAGAGGACCGAATATGCGTCCGACTCCCTCTGCGTTCATGATGAACGGTCCCATGCGGTCGCTTGGCGGCGAGTCTGGCTTGAAATCGGGAACATCGTTACCCACCCAAGTCTTTGACCCCTCATTCCACCAGACCTGCGGACGTTCGGGATCCCAGGGTTTGCCGTTCACATCACACGAAGCGCGGTTGTACAGGACGCGCCGATTGGCTGGCCATGACCATGCCCAATTCGGATAGACCCCGAGACCAGACGGATCGTCGGTTCCGCGACGCTGCATCTGTGATCCGGCTTCCGTCCAGCTTCCGCAGTAGATCCAGTTTCCGCAAGAAGTTGTTCCGTCGTCCTTCAACCATGCGAAGCCGGGTAATTGCTGTCCAGCCTTGATGGTCTGCTGCGTCTTTGGGTCGGTGATATCTGCGAGCGCTTTGCCATTGATTTCCTTGGCTAGATCGGCGAGCGGCGGATGCTCCGGATCGGAGTACGCCCACGTAAGATCCATGATCGGATCCGGGAACTTTCCTCCTTCTTTCTTATAGAGGTCGCGCACTTTCAGGAAAATTTGCGCGACGATGTCCTGATCCAGACGGGCGTCACCCGGCGGAGGGAGCGCGATGTTCTTCCACTGCAGCCACCGTGCGGAATTCGTCATCGACCCATCTTTCTCAGCGAATCCCGCGCAGGCCAGACGATAGACCGTCGTGTTGATCTTCTTCATGTCGTCTTTGCTTGTTCCGGGAGCTCTCCAGAACTCGCTGGTCTCATCCGCATAGATCTCGCCGACGACGAGCCAATCGGCTTTCCCAAGCGCGGCTATGTTCTTCCGGCTGTCCGGGCCGATCATCACTGCGTTCATGCCGAAGGCGAATAGGCCTTTCACTTCACCGTTGTACATCCGGTCAAAAATCTCTACCCAGGAATACCGACGATCGATCTTGGGTAGGTGATTGAAGGCAAAGTCGTTTTCTTTTTTGGCCGCATCCCCGTAATAAGCTTTCAGCAATGACGCCATGAACTTCGGCGTATTCGACCAGTAGTTGAACGACTGCCACTCTGAGGGCTTCGACGCTGTAGGCGTGGTGCGTTTCATGTACGTCGCCAGATCGGTGTCAGGCGAATTTGCGATCTTGAGATAACCGGGGTAGACGTCGAAGACCCCGCCCATGTCGGTTGCGCCCTGGATGTTGGAGTGTCCACGCAGGGCATTTACGCCACCGCCGGCGCGTCCCACATTTCCCATGATCAGTTGCAGCATGGCTGCCGTACGAATGATCTGGGTTCCGAAGGTGTGCTGCGTCCAACCAACTGCGTAAATAACGGTTGCGACTTTCCTCATGTCTCCGTTCTTGCGAACGGAGGTGTAAAGATCTGCTGCCTTGAGAAATTGATCTTTCGGAATCCCCGTTATGCGCTCGACCATCTCGGGCGTGTAACGGGAGTATTGTTTCTTCAGTAACTGAAAGACGCATCGTGGGTGCTCGAGCGAGAGATCGTAAGCCACATTCGGTGGCAGCATTGGAGAAGGTTTTGTGCCTTCAACTGCTTTGGCCCCTGCTGGACCTGCCGCCTGATGGCCACCACCCATCGGGGCATGACCCCCTACATTTTCTTGCGCTGACCCTACAGGTGCAGCGGGTGCGGATTTCGCCGGGGGACTTTTCTGCTCGAAGCTGGATAGGCCTTGTCCGGCCTTCTGCTGCTCTTCAGCAACATTCCCAGACGCCTGACCGCCCGCAACGGAACTGGCTCCCACGAGCGCTGTTCCAATCGCCGCATCTTTTGGAGTCAAATTCCCGCCCGACTCGTAATTCCAGGTTGCCTTGTCGTAAGTGACTGTGGCCGGGTCAAAGCCGGAATAAAGACCGTCTTCCGGCAGTTTGAATCCTTCCTTCACAATGAAGGAAGCATTCGTGTAGTTCACGAGGTAATCTTTTGCGATGCGACCATTTTGAATGGTGTAGTTGATCAAGGCGCCGAGGAACGCAATGTCTGACCCTGCGCGGATCTGCAGAAACAGATCGGCATTCGAGGCCGTGCGGGTGAAGCGCGGATCCACGACGATCATCTTGGCATTACGATGGCGCTTGGCTTCGACAAACCACTTGAAGCCACACGGGTGGTTCTCGGCTGGATTCCCGCCCATGATCAACATCATGTCAGTGTTCTTGATGTCGATATAGCCATTTGTCATGGCCCCGCGTCCAAATGTTGGTCCCAAACTTGAGACCGTGGGGCCGTGTCAAACACGCGCCTGGGTCTCGTAATACGGAGTCCCCAGGCCGGCGCGAACCA
>JAOAPL010000207.1 GCA_025462925.1 Acidobacteriaceae bacterium | reverse complement strand
TCCTTTATGCCTGAGCAAAAGGAGGTAATGTAAGTCGGCCATCGTCATTAAGTCTACTCAAGGACGATACTCACGTTGAAACAATCGGGAGTTGCTGGGGATTAGAGCATAAAGCAAAGCTGCGCGCCATTATCGCGGCACGCTACGCTTTTGATCTGCTCTGGCCGATGACTCACTTTGGCGCTTGCTTATCCCGGAAGACGCTCGCTGAGGGGGGCTCCGTCGCATTCGAGACGAGGGTGCGAATTCCGACAGGGATTCGGAATTTATTTCATCTCAAAGGGTGACTACGGAGTTGCTCTTATCGAGTCGCATCCTCGATCAGCACTTTATTGCGCTCCAGCAGATTGCCGGTTGCGCGGTCGAAGGCGGCTGTCGCGAGTTGGTAAGCGATCAAGGATTGAAGATAGCTCTGTTCGGATTGCTCAAATACGTTTTGTGCATCCAGCACAAAGAATATCGTCTGCGCGCCCAGTTCGTACTTACGTTGTTCGGCCGCCAAAGTTTTCTTAGCGAGATCACGGGAGATCCCGGCCGCTGCAATCGCCAACTTGGATTCTTCAAGCTGGTGTACAGCATTGCGAACATCTTGATTGATAACCTGTTGCTTCAGGCGGAACTGGTACAAGTTGCTCTTCTTCGAAGTCAGTGCAGTACTCAAGTCTGCTTTTGCGGCGCGATTTCGCAGCGGCAGCCGCAACTCCAGGCTCACTCCGTAGCTTGGAAAATTGAACGAGCCTAGCTGGTCCAGGGAGTCGCTGAATCCGCCGGGGATGAGCGCTCCCGAAATAGCATCGATCTGGTTGCCGCCGCGGCCATTCGACGCGTAGAAGCCGGTCAAATTGAGGTCGGGCTTCAAGTTGTTCGTCGCAACCTCGACATTGGTGTCATCGTTGGCAAGCTGCCAACGCACGGCTTGCAGTTCCGGACGCTTGCTCATGGCCATTTCTAACGCCGTCGGGATATCCACCACAGGCAGTTCGCCGACAGGCTCCGGGTTTTCAGTGAGGACGACGTCCAATGCTGAGATCCGAGTATCAAGATCGGCGCCGATCGTACGCCGCAACTGGTCCTCAAGCGGCTTGATCGCGTACTCAGCTTGGATCACTTGCAGCCGCCGTTGCGCCACTGTCCCTTCTGATCGATAGATCTCCAGTGGAGAGAGCGCGCCCAGTTCCAGAGCGCGTTTATCGCGCTTGTACGATTCTTCTCCCAGCCGCAGCGACTCTCGGACGACGACGAGATTCTGTTGCGCCTGCACCAGCGCCCAATATTGATTGATTACGTTAAGGATCGCCTCGTTAAGTTGCGTCTCGAAATTCGCCTTCGACTGCTTGACGTTGCGTTGCGCAACCAGAATGGGAGCGCGATTAATGGCAAGGCCTCTACCCCGCAACAAGGGCTGCGCGAGAGTAAATGTCGTACCCGAAGAAAACGAGGGATTAAAAGTGGCGAAGCTGTTGTTGCTCGAAGACCGGTTGGTATTGAAGCTGATGCCCAGGTTTGTGCCGGTAAGAAATTTCTGCGTGTAAGCAGAACTGGCGGGCTGCTCAAGATCGCTGCACGGCGCACAACCAGCCAAACTCGAAGTTGTGGGAGTCGTCGCGCGTTGCGGTCGCGAACTGGCCGTCAGCACCGGATCAAACGGACCATAAGCTTTTTGCACCGCGAACAGCGATTGTTCATACTGCAATTTGTTGATGCGAATCTCAGTGTTGTTCAGCAGCATGAGTTGGACAACGTGCTGCACGCCCAAAGTCAGCTTGCCATTCGAAACAAACTCCTCGATTCCCTGCGCTCCCGGAACCTGCGTCGCTGCTTGTGGCGGCCGGAAGAGTTGATCGAAATACTTGGTGCTCGGAAAGGTTTGCGCGCACAAGCTGCTGCTAATGGCTAGGGTCGATATGAAGACAAAGTGTCTGCGCCAGCTTCTCATGGTCACCTTCTGAAGTCTTTGTGAGAACTATTCGTAGCGTATTGCTTCCACTGGATCGAGTTTCGCCGCTTTCATTGCCGGATAAAGTCCGAAGATCAGTCCCACGGAAACGGAGAAGACGAATGCAAGCAGGATCGAGGTGATGCTTGTGATCGTTGACCAGCCTGCAAGCAGAGCGATCACCTTGGACATGCTCAATCCCATTACGATCCCCAGCATGCCTCCGAGAAATGAGATCAATACGGCTTCCACGAGAAATTGCCGGACAATATCTTTCCTGCGTGCACCCAGCGCACGGCGGACACCGATCTCGCGCATTCTCTCGAGGATGTTAGCCAGCATGATGTTCATGATCCCGATGCCGCCCACCAGCAGCGAAATGGATGCGATTGCCACCATCACCAGGTTGAACACCTGCTGCGTTTTTTTCTGCTGCGCGAGCAGTTCCGCAGGCACCATGATGCTGAAGTCCGGCGCGCCGTGATGAGAAAGGTTCAGCACGCCGCGCACGATCTCTGCTGTGTTCGGGCTTTCCGTAGCATTCTTAAGCTGGAGATAGATGCCGTCGATCTCATCTTTCATTTCGCTGCGATTGTCTTCCAGCCGGAACATCGCCGTATTCAACGGAACGTAGATCAGGTTGTTCAAGTCCTGGCTGGGCACGCCTTCGATAGCGCCACCGGCACTCAGCTGCGGGCCTGCCACTCCGATCACGTGCAGCCATTGGTCATTCACCTTGATGTATCTACCGACGCTTTCATCCTGCCCGAAGATGGCGGTCTTTGCCGATTCGCCAAGGACCGCTATGGGGACTGCCCGTTGCGCTTCGTCGTCATTGAAAAATCGCCCAGAGACCACTCGCAGGTTTGCGATCTTCTGATAATTGGGATTAACACCATAGACAACCGGCAGATCGCCTGAAGGCTTGGGAAGGATCTTGCTTGGCGTAAACCGTTTGCGCGGCGTGGATTCAACCGCATTGATGGCACTGGCGCTGATCACGCGATAATCCTGAAGCGTCAATCCCTTTGAAGTCTTGCGCACTTTTTGCAGGTCGTCCCAACTCACTGACTCCTTGGCTTCGACGATCAGATTGCGCACACCAAGTTGCTCGATGAATGCCATTGCCTGTTGCCGCGCGCCTGCACCTATCGAGAGCATCGCGATCACAGCGGCAACTCCGAAGATCATGCCTAACATCGTTAGCAACGACCGCAATTTATGCAGCAGCAGGTTCTGCAGGCCCATTTCCAGGTCTTGAATATAGTTCGCCTGGAAACGGTCTTTGAATGAGATACGGAGCGATTCGATGCTCATTACATCGCTCCCCCGGCTGCCTTCTTGTCTTTGGCGGAAGCGCCGGGTCGAATGGTGGGATCAATGAGTGAGACCTCAAGGCCCTCTTTGACGCCCTCAACTATCACTCGCGTTTCGGTCCGATACTTTACCTGGACCTCCAGCGGCTCAAACCCAGTTGCAGATTTCGCATAAATGATCTGCTTGCCATCGCGATCGAAGAGACATTGCGGAGGTAAATACAAAACATTGCTCAGCTTGTTGCCATGGATAATGACCAGCGCCGAGACACCCGGCTTGAGATCCGTGACGCTCTGATCGATGACAAAACTTGTATCGAACATTTTGGATGACTCGTTGCTCCACCTGTCCCGCGCCGCCAAACCGGCAACGTTTTTCACTTTCGCGGGATAGACCAATCCCGGATGCGCATCGACTTTTACTTCAGCCGCCTGATTGGAACTGACATTCGCGCGGTCGGTCTCGCTGATCTTTGCCTGCACTTCCATTTGCGCAAGATCAAGGACTTCCGCCAAGGGTCTGCCCGGAAAAACCAAATCACCGGCGCGATACTCCGGTAAAACCATGCCCGGTGTCCAGAATCCACCGGTTGCATCGCGATTTTCTTTTGCGGAGACCACGCCATCGATAGGCGACTTCACCGTCATGTTTTCGATATTCGTTTTGGCGACTTGCATCGACAAACGCGCTGCGTCTCGCTTTGCTTGGACAACATCCAGCCCCGCCTGTCCGGCCAGCGCGCGGGACTTTACGTCCTCTTCCAATTGCTTTAACTTGCGCTTCGCTTCTTCCAGAGCCAGGTTGTTCTTGCGAATATCGATCTCGCTCAAGAGTTCATTGCGCTGCACCTCGAGTTCTGCGCGACGAACATCAAACTTCGCCTTTAGTAAAGCAGTCTGGTCTTCGGCGGCCTGCACTGCGGCGTCCGCTTTCGACTTTACGATTTCCTGCTCTGCCTGCCGAAATTGCGAATCGGCTTGCTCGTAGTTGTATTCCTGCTCGCTGGGATCGAATTCCACAACCACGTCGCCGGCCTTTACTTTTGCGCCTGTGGTCAACATGGAGATGATCTGCAACGTGCCATTCACCTGAGGCCCAACCAGCATGGCGCTGTGCGGAGCACGAAATTCTCCTGTAGTGACTACTCTGATCTCCACTTCACCCCGCTGGACGACCGTGGTGGGAATCATCTTCTCCGCGGGCTCAAGTTGGCGCGCGCCAACGGCAAAGCCGACAACGACGAGCACCGTTATCAGCGCACCAGCCATCACTCCGCGTTTCGCTTTTTTGCTCATTGTCTTTCCGCCGTTTCGGTCGGATCTTTCAATGCGACTCGCTCACCCGGTTGCACACCCGAAACTACCTGGACGGTGCTGCCATAACGATGTCCCACTTGAATCACCCGCTCCTCGAATCCCGAACGTTTCTGCACATAAACCACTGAGCGTCCGTTCTTCTGGAACATCGCTTCGGCTGGCAGGAGAATGGAATCAGGAATCCTGTCCACCGCGATCCGGCTATTCGCGCTCATACCCGGACGAATGCGCGGGTCGGTCGCCTCGATCTGTATATCGATAGAAAAATTCTTGGTCGGCGGCCAACCGCTGAAATCAAGTTTTGCCAGGGTGCTGATATCGCGGATCGTCGCAGTAAAATCTTTGTCCGGGACTGCATCGATGTGAACGACAGCCTGCTGCTTCGGATTCAGACGACCGCGGTCAGACTCGTCAATGCGCGCCTCGAAACGTATTTGGCTGAGATCAGGAATTTCCGCGACGGAAGCTCCCGGCCACGCTCGGTCGCCTTCTTTGAAATCCGGCGGCACTGTTCCCCACATGACCGCGCGAAAGTTCGGCAACAGCGTCACCATTCCATCGACAGGTGAGCGCACAGTCAGCGCCTCCATCTGCCGTTGCGCCATTTGAACGTCGAAAAGAGCCTTGTCTCTCTTCTTCTTTTTCATTTCGACGTCGGCCGCGAGGCCCAGCTGCCCTGATTTCAGCTTTTGTTCTGACTCTGAAAGTTTTTGCTGCGTATCTGAAAGTGTCAGCTTGTTCTTTTGTCCATCGATATCGGAAAGGATCTCCTGTTTGCCGGTCTCCAATTTCGCCCGCTCGACGTTGTACTTTGCGGACAGCGAATCCGTGAGGTTCTGCTCCTCCGTCATGTGGCCTTCGGCACGCTGTCTTTGAATCTCCGCTTCCGCCGATTTCAAGTCAGTCTGTTTCTGCTCCAGCGTGCGCTGTAAAGTTGTTGTGTCGAATTGGATGACGATATCGTCCTTCTTCACTTGCGTTCCCGTGTGGGCCAACTTGATGATCTGCAAGTCGCCGGAGCCGGAAGCAGCGCTCAGGACTTTTGAGTAGCGTGCTTTGATCTCTCCGCGAATCTTCAGGTAATCCACAAACTCGCCGCGGCGTACTTCAGCCGTGGGAATGGCGTTGGCCTTGGCGTTCACAGAACGCGCAGCGAATGAGCCACCCGCCACTACTACGGCAGCGATCGCACTGACGGTGATGCCACGTTTGTTAAGAAGTCTTTTCATATTGCGCCGCATTGCGAAGCACTTGCGCCCCTTCTTCCACGCCGGATTCGATCACAATCTGCGTGTCACTCTTTTCGCCCAGCTTTACTTTCTTTTTCTGGAATGAGGCCGCGCTGCCGGTGAGGACATAGTCATCCGTTCCTTCCGTGATCACTGCATCTCTGGGCAACAGCAATACGGATGATTTCTTTGCGAGCTCAACATCGACCGAGGCAGAAAGGTCAGGCATCAGTTTTGCGTCCGTCCCATCGATCGTGAATAAGACCTGAAATGTGCGCACCTTCTGCGATAGTCCACTGGTCACTCCGATCGCGGCGATCCGATCGATCTTCCCCCCGAACGACAAGTCGGGATAAGCGTCGAGGCCGACATGGACAACCTGTCCTTCGGCGAGACTGGAAATATCGGCCTGATTCACTCGCGAGCGGACCAGCATGGCGCCGGCGTTGACCACCTGCATAAAGGGAACGCCGGGCCGGACTTCGTCGCCTTCCTGCACCTCTCCCATTTGTCCGCCCTTCCAAATCGTGTTTAGGACGACTATGCCATTGATAGGAGAGACGATCGCCAACCGCTCAGTGTTCTTCTTCGCATAGTCCATTGCGCTCTTCGCGCGATCTCGTTGTATCTCCAGTGACCGCAACTCCGCCAGCGCGGCCTTGCGTTTCAGATCGAAGGTCGATCGAAGCTGCTCAAAGGTCGCCTTGGCCTCTTCAAAGTTCTCCTGGTTTTTCTCAGCGTCAATGCGGGAGACGATCTCATTGCGCTTCAATTCCAGGGATGCGGAGTTCATCGCGTTCTCCGCCTGCTTCAAAGCTGTCTGGTCGACTGCCTGCGCAGCTGCCTGGTCGGCAAGTTTCTTTTCGATCTGCTGCACAAGGTCTACATAGTCCGCTTGCCGGTCAAGGGCGTTCTTGATCTGTGTCTGGCGGTCGAACTCAACCAGCAGCTCGCCCTTCTTCACGGCTTTTCCGCTGGCAATCAGTTTTGTGACGATGAGCGTCCCCGATCCTGGACCGCTCAACCTGGGCGCTGCGATGGCATGAAACGATACTGCTTCCACCGTGCCCTGCACGCGGATGCGTCGAACGAAATCTCCTTTTTTCGCCACCGCGAATGTTGAGTTCTGCTCGCCGGATTGGGTCGCAGACCCATTTCCCTTCCAAAAACTGAACGTCACAGCAATCACCAGAATGACTGCGCTCAGCAGAAGAATAGTATTGCGGCGAGAACCATTTGATTTCGGCGTTAGCGGCCCGGACGGGCCCGCGATAAGAGACATTGAGTCATCTTTGGCTCGGCCCTGTTTCTCTTTTTCCGGAGACTCAACTGTGGTGACGTTCACGTTTTCACCTACAAACAATGCTTGCGGATTATAAGACACTCTGGTCGGAATTAGGCCTAGGGAAAAGCCGAATATTCCTCAACTTAGACTGCAATGGGAATCGTTGGTTAGCGAGTTGATGCTGAAAGCTATGGCCGCCGGGATTAGCGGCAGTATGAAGATCAATACACCGATCGCTGCTGAACCTGAAGCTTGCGTTCAATCGAAAATCTCGGCTCCGGCTCGGTGCCGTCGAGAATCCTTCCCGCCATGTATTGGCCGACCATCGGACCGTGTTTGAATCCGTGGCCTGAGCCTCCGCCAGCCAGCCAGACATTTTCAATCTCCGGATGGCGATCCAGGAGGAAGTCGCCGCTCGAAGTATTTTCGTATTGGCCGACGCGGCTTTCGAGCAATGGTGCGTCTTTCAGCACTGGCAACCGTCTTTGCAGATATTCACGCATCTCGCGCAACCCTTGCGCGCTGACAACGCGGTCACCGATCTCAGGATCAAATCGCTCACCGTGCCGGTCGCTCGCAATCTTGATACCGCGATTCTCGATGTCAGGCAGTCCGTAGACCTCATCTTCATGATGCAACCAAACCGGCATCGTCGGCGATTTGAATTGTTGAGCTCCAGGCGGTGGTCCGAAGAAAAACACCTCTTGTCGCGTGGGAAAGATTCGCTTACCCAAGAGATTCGGAAATATTTGCGGCAGCCACGCGCCACAGGAAAAAATAAAAACCTCTCCGCCTATTTCCTTTCCTGCTCGAGTTTGAAGATGATCGAGATGAACGCCCTCGCGCTCCGGCGCGTCGATGGCGTCAATGACGTATTGCACCCCCGAACGGACCGCGTCATCGAGCACTGCCGTTACCGACCTTCGCGCCAAAAGGACGCCACTATCAGGTTCGAAGACGCCAACTGAGATTCCATCGAGACCGAATTGGGGAAATCGCGACGCCAGCTCGCCCGCCGACAACATCTCGTGCGCAATCTTCTCGGCCGAGAGAGATCCTGTTTGCTGCGGCGTGTACGCGTCGGCCTCTGTGCCGAGCCACAAGACGCCTGTCTTGATAAAAAGTGGCTGACCGGCGTCATGAAACAGTTCCTGCCACATCCGGAGGGAGCGCGCTGCCCATCGAGTGTATAGCGTGTCCCCGCCATATCCCATGCGGATAACTCGGGACTCATCCCCTGAACTCGATCGGGTATTCCCCGCTCCAAATGCATCAACAAGAGTGACAGAGTGACCACGCTGCCGCAGAAAATGGGCGATCCAAACGCCGAATACTCCAGCACCGACAACTACGAACTCACTTCTGCTGACCTTCATTACTCTTCACAAAACTAGCTTCCCAACACTTTCGAGCACTTGCTTCCAAGCTTTCGATTCCGGATCGATGAGTTCGTAATGTCCCACATCCTCAATCTCAATCAGTTTGACGTGCTCACCGCGCTCTTTCTTGACTCGCACATATTCGCGACTGAAATCCACAGGGACAACGTCGTCCTTGGCGCCGTGAATCAAGACCTGCTGCACTTTGGGGATGGCAATCTCAATCGGCGAAGCTTCGTGGAAGTGCTCGGGCACCTGCGCCGGACTTCCGCCCATAAACTCTTCGGCCGCATTGTTGCTCAAGTGTAGTTCCCATGCGCGCTTCACATCCACCACTCCCGCCAGCGAAACCGCACCAGCCAGTCGGGGTTCGCGTCCGGCCAAGCACAGCGCGAGTTGCCCCCCGGCGGAATGTCCCATCACCACTGATTTGCTCGCATCGATGTTGTTCTTAGCGGCGTATTGGTGGATGAACCGGTACCCGGAGATTATGTCTTCGAAAGTCCCCGGCCAACCTCCTCCGGGATTCCCCACGCGACGATATTCCAGATTGAATGTCGCGATACCCGAACGTGTGAGCCCCGCACAAAGATGGCCGGCATGGGCCAGATCGTATTTTGCCCGCCAGAATCCGCCATGGATCATCATCACCAGCGGATGCTTCCCTTTTGAACCGGGAAGACGCAGGTCGCCGAATTGATTTGGGTCAGAGCCGTATTTCAGGCGCGCGTCGTACGCGGGTGGAGTGCGGGAGAGTACGTCTTCCGGGTTGGACGGACTCGCGGTGTTTTTCTGGGTCACGATTTTTCGCCAGAGGGATTCAATAATACTGGATACGCGAATCATCGGGCGGCCATTCGGAAATGCGCTACCCGATGAATTCGTGTAATCACTTTGACAGACTACTCGTTTGACGCGCCTGCCTGTGCGGCGGTGCCCTTGATCTCGATCGGGCCTCCCGCGAACACGGTGCTTGACCCGCTCTCCAGGGCCATCTTGTTGAAAGCCACTACGTCTGTCGTGAGCAACGTATTCAGGTCTTTCAGGTGCTCGTCCAACTCTTTCTTCACCGCAGCCATTTCTTCCAATTGCAGATCATTGGGTGCCTGACCGTAATCGGAAACCACGCTGCGCATGATGCGCTGCAACCTGTCAGAAAAACGCGAAAGGAAATGCAGGTCGTCCGATGCTCCCGGCTGGATCTCATGGTTGTACAGCGGCAATTCCAACGCATCCAGTTTCTTGCGTAGATTGCGTGCCTGATCCACGACCGGCCTGTAAGCAGCCAGAACGCGACCACCACCTGCGGGGCCTTGTCCCTGTTCATCGCTGTTGTTTGCGCTGAGCAGTTCTTCAATAGACGCAATCTGCTTCTTCAAGCTGCTGATCCGGTTCAACGCTTCATTGAATGCTGATACCTGATCACGCAACTCAAGTCCAGCTTGGATCTGCGTCTTCAGAGAAGCAAGGTCGATTGGGAACCGAGGATCGGGCCCGACTTCGACCGTCTGCGTTTCCGTTTTTCCGCTTACAGTGACTGCAACCTTATATGTGCCCGGTATCACCGGAGGTCCGCCGCCACCCGCAAAGCCGCCAAATCCGCCCTCTTCACCACCTGCCGGTGTGGGCAGGAAGCTGAGCCGCGTGGGGCCTTGGTAGCGCATGTCCCACTCGGTGCGGTTATAACCCATCTTGGACGGAGCATTAGGAATGGTGCGCACGACTTTGCCATCACTATCCGTCACAACGATTCTCACTGCACCGCCGCGACCACCACCGCCGAATCCACCGCGTCTCCCACCTTGTTCTCCGGCCGCGGGTGGTGCACCAGCACCGGCGCCTGCTCCGGCTGCTCCTCCGGGAGGCGTCGCCTTCAATTCAGTTGCAAGGTAGTAATCGATCACCGCTCCAGTTGGTGGATTCGGCGTTGTAAATCCTCCAGCGCTGTAGCCGCGCTTGTTCCAGAAGCGCCAGTTGTTGGCTGCGCGCATGCTGAAAAAGTGAAATGGGTTCGTGCCGATGGCTGCGCTCTCTTCCAACGGAGTGATGTTGTCCAGCAGGAAGAGGCCGCGGCCGTGCGTTGCAACCACCAAGTCATGGGTCTTCTTGACGAACTTGATGTCATAGACAGGCACCGTGGGAAAGTTGTTCTTGATCTGAGTCCACTTTGCGCCGTCATCGAGTGAATAAAAGAGCCCGGTCTCGGTGCCTACAACCAGGAAGCCTTTGAGATTTGGATTTTCGCGGATCACGCGCGCTGGCATGTCTTCCGGTAGTCCCTGCATGATTGCAGTCCAGGTCTTTCCGAAATCGTGCGTCTTGTAAACGTATGCGCGGTCGTTATCGACTTCATGGAAATCGACGGCCACGTATCCGGTTGCCGGATCGTTGGGTGAAGGCTCGATCTGTTGAATGCGCCCCCACTGAGGCAGATTCGGAATCGCGCCGGTCACATCGGTCCAATGTTCGCCGCCATCTTTCGTGACCTGCACCAAGCCATCGTCGGTGCCGACCCAAATGATCTTTGGATCCACCGGGGAGATCGACATCGAGAGGATCGTGTCATAACTTTCCGCGCCGCTCAGATCGAATTGAACTGGCCCGCCGCTGCTCTCCTGCTTGCTGCGGTCGTTGCGAGTGAGGTCCGGGCTGATTGGTTTCCAGTGCGCGCCCGCATCGGTGGACTTGAAGACCACATTGCCGGCAACGTAAACCTCATCCGGATTCGTGGCCGACACCGCGATCGGTGTAGTCCAGTTGAAGCGATATTTCAGGTCCGCAGGCTTCATCTGTCCTACGCCCGCGAGGTATGGACGCATCGACTTGCTCAGACCATTGGAGATGTTCACGCGTTGAATGGACCCGTTCTGCGAATCCGCGTAAACAACGTGCGTGTTGTTGCCGGCAGGCACAACATATTCACCATCGCCGCCCACCACTGTGAACCAATCGGCGTCGCCTATGCCGCCGCGGCTCAGGCTGTTAGAAGGGCCACACCATCCGTAGTTGTCCTGCAATCCTCCACAGAGGTTGTAAGGAACCTGGTCGTCGTGCGCCACTTGGTAAAACTGCTCGATAGGCAGATTGTTGAGGAAGCGCCAAGTCTTGCCCGTGTCTTGAGAGACATAAACGCCACCATCGTTGCCCAGGATTATCCGCTCCGGATGCTGGGGGTCGATCCACAATGAGTGGTTGTCAGGGTGGACACCGCGCCCAATCACTTGCGCAGTCTTGCCGCCATCATTCGACGCCATGATGTCGAACGAAAGGAAATAGACGCGCGCTTCGTCATTCGGCGCAACCATCATCTCGCTGAAATAAAAAGGACGTGCATCCAGCGCGTGGTTGTTGCTGACTTCTTTCCAATGGTCGCCCATGTCGACCGAGTCCCACAGCAGCCCCTTCTTGGCTTCGACCAAGGCGTAGATGTGTCGGGAATTGCTGGGGGCAACCGCCAGACCGATATTTCCGATCGGCCCTTCAGGCAGGCCTTCTGTCAATTTCTTCCAGGTGGAGCCGCCATCGACCGATCGATAAATCCCGCTGCCTGTACCACCGCTCACCATCATCCACGGGAAGCGCTGCACCTGCCACATGCCCGCGTACAACACCATCGGATTGCCGGGATCCATGACCAGAGAACTCACGCCGGTCTTGTCGTTTACATAAAGAACTTTTTCCCAATTTTTTCCGCCGTCGGTGGTGCGGAAAACGCCACGCTCCGGATTCGGGCCCCATGCATGACCGATCGCGCCAACAAACACCGTGTTCGAATTTGTTGGATCCACAATGATGTTCGCGATCTGTCCAACATTTTTCAATCCCATGAATCGCCATGTGCTGCCGGCGTCGGTGGACAGGTACACACCTTTTCCGGTTGCAACATCATTACGTATATTGGATTCGCCTGTCCCCAGCCAAACTAGGTTTGGATTCTGTGGCGCCAGCGCCACTGCGCCAATCGAGGAGACAGCTTCCTTTTCAAATATCGCTTTCCAAGAGAGTCCGCCATCGGTGGTCTTGAAGACGCCACCAGCTGCTGCGCCAATGTAATAGACGTTGGACTGTCCAGGGATGCCAACCACTGCAGCAACGCGGCCACCACCGGCTGCCGGACCAAGATTCCGGAAATTCCAGTTTTCCAGAGGATCCTTCGGCTTGGCATCGGGAGCAGGTGCATCGGTCTTTTCGGTAGCCGCGGCGGGAGCAGCAACGGCAGCCGTTTCTTTCTTGGATTGATCGCGCTTAGATTGCGCGGTTGAGATTTGCGTCAACGCCAGCAAACAAGCAACGACAGCGCAGAGGTTCTTGAAAAGTGGTTTCATGGCAGCTCCAGTGGAAATTTCGCGGAGTGCCATTTCATCGTAAGTTGCTGGTTTATGCAAGCGGTTTGATGTTAGCTGACTGTAAAAACACTACAAGCCGCTCCCTTCTTGGCGAGCGGCTTGTCATGCCGTGCGTTCGTGCTAACTACAGGGCCGCGACAGAAAGGTGCGCCGCTCCCCAGTCACTCTGGGAACAGTCATCCCAGGATTGGTTGATGTTGTCGACCAAGCTGTTGAGATCGGAGAAGGTGAAACCATCCGGCAATCCACCTCCTGCAAGCGCTTTGTTCGCGGCCGCAAGGATTTCGGAAACAGTCGAACCATCCAGGCTGGTACCCGTGTCATGCAATACCAGATTCCCAAATCCTGCCGGATCGCTGCCGGTGCCGCTGAGCCCAACGTTAATCGTCAGTGCAGCCGTCTGCTCCGGCAAATTGCCGCTGTCAGTTGCTGTTGGATTCGTGGCATCCACAGTCAAGGCCCCGGATGCACCGAGCGCAGGTGATGTCAGGAACGTCTGGAGCGCTGATAGCCCGGTGGAGTCCCCTGTCCAGAAATCATCATGTTGCGGTCCCGCAGCATCGTTGATGCCGATGGTCAATCCGCTGCTGAAGACTGTGGTGTAGTTGTTGCTCAACAGCTGTCCGGGAGCGCCGGGTCCCGCGTAGCCGCCCTTACTGTAACTGCAGAAGGTGGTTGGAGGAGGCGTGGTGCAGACCGTTATTGTGAATTCAAAGTTCTGCGAACCGTAAGGAAGACCTGCGCCGAGATGGTTTCCAGCCAGGTCTGTAATGCCCGTGGTGATGATGACAGTAGTGGTCAGGCCCGGCGTCATTGGCGAATTGGGCGTGAAGCTGGCGATATGAGTGACGGGGTCGTAGCTCACGGTCCCAGTCACGCCTTCGACAATAAATGTACTACCTGAAAGCGTGGAGGAGTCGATGGCCTCGCTGAAAGTGACCGTTATGGGACCGTTCGCCGGAACGCATCCGCTAGAGAAATTGATCACTGTCGGCGGCGTTGTGTCCACGGTTGGCGTTGTCGAAAATGCGAAATTGAATTGTCCCGCCAGGTTCACGCCATTCATGTCGCGGACGCCCTTCGACACTGTTGCACCATAGGTAGCTCCCGTTGAAAGCTGGACGCTGGGTGTCATGTACGCGATTCTGTTCTTTGCGTCGTAACTCACGCTGCTGTTGACGCCAGAGATGGACAGGTTCGTCGAATTGATCGTCGAAGCATCCATAGCATGGCTGAACCCAACGAAGACGCGTTGGTTTGCGCTGGAAGCTTGAGTGGTGGAGATAACAGCGGGGGCCTTTACGGCGACCGTGGACGACGTTACATTCTGTGGCGTCGTGTTGGTGTTGCTACTTCCACAACCTATAACGACTGTGGCCAGCGCTGCTGCAAAAAACAAAGAGGCGACTTTCTTCATACCGGAGTTCTCCTGGGACTTAAATGCCGATCGTGCGCACTTGACCGAACAGGAACTTGGAACAGAGTTGCTGAATCAGAGTTGTCACAACTACAGAGCGTCAACTTGCGCCAGCTTCGCAAGTGGTGCATTCATCCGGAAGATCGAGCTAACAAGAGTCGCTCGACGTTTACGCGATTGCGCGCGCTGTTGCGGTACCAGAACTCCTTAAGTAGGCCAACAATAGGACTAGGACCTTAAGCTTCCGTCAAATTCAAATTAGCCGTCGTGCTATTTGAACGTACAAAGCTAGGTGGGTATCATTGGTTTGCTCGACTTCGATTTTGCATTTCTTTTCTCCGCTATGGACAACCGCTGACGTTTGATTTCGGCTTCGCGCCTTTTCTTTTATTCAGCCGCCCCGGCGTAAGCTCACTAATCCTTGAGAGGCCATCATCGTTTCTGAAAACTCATGTTGAGAAGCAAAAACCCAGTGGTACGCAACCCATCACTTAATCTCGTTGAAATGGCGCCTCCTTACCGTGCTCTTTTCGAACAGGGCGGAGGGCTGATGTGCACGCATGCCTTGGATGGCACCTTGCTTAGCATCAATCCCGCAGCATCGAGCCTGTTGGGATACGACACTTCCGCATTGATCGGGAAAAATCTCGCTGTTGCCATTCCGGTCTCCGCCCGTAATCTCTTTTCCGACTACCTCAACAGGGTCGAAGCGAATGGTGCTGATCAAGGTTTGTTGCGTGTTTGCGCCGGCGATGGCAGCGAGCGTCTATTGCTGTACAACAACGTGCTTTTTCATCCCGAAGATGGCGGCAGGCCATTTGTTTTGGGGAATGCGCTCGACCTTACGGCCTTGAAAGCCGCTGAAAAGGTAAAGCTGAAAGAGCAATTCGCGGAGAGAGAGCAGATGGAAGACGTTCTTCGTGCCACCCGCGAAAGGCTTAGCACCGCACTGCAAAATGCTCCCGTCATACTTTTTGCAATGGACAGCGATGGGATCTACACCATGGTCGAAGGCAAAGCCCTTGCAGATCTCGGCGATAAGCGAAGACTCGTCGGCAAGTCCGTCTTTGATGTTTTTGCGAGTTATCCCTGAATCACAGCTTCTGCGCGCCGGGTGCTCGCAGGTGAAGAAACAAGTGATATTCACGAAATGCCGGATCTGGGGCTTTATTGGGAGACACGCTGCACGCCTCTCCGAAACGACTCAGGTCAGGTCACTGGAGCGATTGGACTGGCTATCAACATCACAGACCGTAAGCTTGCTCAGCAGGAGCTGAAGCAGTATCTGGAGATTTCTCCCGATATGTTTTGCATGGCGGGCTTTGACGGATACTTCAAATCTGTTAATCCCGCCTTTGAGCGCACCCTTGGATGGTCAACCGCGGAACTCCTGGCCAAGCCTTACCTCGAATTCATCCATCCCGATGACCGTGCTGAAACTTCCGAGGCTATGGCAAACGCGATAAAGCTGGGTCAACCGGTCTTTTGTTTTGAAAATCGTTACATTTCAAAAGACGGCACCCGGAAATGGTTGCAGTGGAACGCCCACGCTGTCCCTTCTGAGCAACTCATCTGCGGCATGGCTCGCGACATCACTGAAGCAAAGCAATCCCGGCAAAGATTGCGTGCACAATATGAAGTCGCGCGAATATTGTCGGAATCGAAGGCGCCGGACAAGACCATTCAGCAGGTCCTCAGGACGATCTGCGAAACATTATCCTGGGACGTTGGTGAGATCTGGAGTCTGGGGCCAAACTCGAAATCCCTCCGCCTTGACCACTCATGGACTTCCGGAAGCGACAAAGCAAACCGCTTTGTCAGGGAGTCCGCAAAATTAAGGCTTCCCCTCCATGGGAGCTTGCCTGGTAAGGTGTGGCTTGAGCGATCCAGCATCTGGATCTCTGACGTCGAAAATCATTCTGAGTACACGCGTACAAGGTTTGCAGCTCAGGAAGATCTACAGAGCGCTTTCGCGTGTCCCATCGTTATCGGGCGCGAAATGAAGAGTGTGATGGTCTTCTTCGCATTGGAAGTCCGGCCCATGGACCAGGACATGCATGACACCATCTCGGCGATAGCTCGCCAGGTGGGGCAGTTCATCGAGCGCAAGCGCAGCGAAGAAGCCCGCTTTGCCTCCGAAAGACGATTCACGCAAGCCTTCAATTTCAGCCCTTATCCTATGTGCATCGCTTCCGCGGAGGGACGCTTCGTAAACGTCAATGAGGCTTTCATCAAGGCAGTGGGGCTTGATCGCGATCAAATCGTCGGCTCAACGAATTCCGACCTCGGCCTTTGGACCAGCCCGGAAGACCGGCGCAGGTTTCTGAACGTGCTTCGCGACAAGCGTCAGCTCAAGAACTTTGAGACTATCTTGAAAAAACACAATGGCGAAGAGCGCACCGTCCTGCTTTCTGCCGAATCGATCGAGCTTGACGGTCAGCCGCATCTGCTAGGCGCCTTTGACGACATCACCGAAAGAAAGTCGATCGTTGAGGCTCTGCGTGCCAGCGAGGAACGATTCCAGCAATTCATGGACAATAGCCCAGTATTGGCAAGCATTACTGACGAACAAACGCGTGTTCTTTATGTCAGTAAAGCCTGGCTCGACTTGTTCCATCTCCGACCCGACGAGGTCATTGGCCGGACTGCTTTCAACCGCTTTCCACTACCCTTCGCCGAGCGTGTTTATGAACAAACCCAACGCGTTCTAAGCACCGGAGAGGTTGTGGAATCGATTGAAGCGTTCACCGGCAATGATGGCGAGATCAGGCAAGCGCTGGTCTACAGGTTCCCCATGCCGGAGTGCACCGGACAAAAGCGTCTGGGCTCCGTCGCCATCGACATCACGGAACGCAGGAATGCGGAACAGGCCCTCGCAGAGCAGAGATCATTTCTGCGGCAGATCATCGATACAGATCCCAACCTGATCTTTGCAAAAGATAGGTCGGGACGTTACACGTTGGTGAATCAGAGCCTCGCCGACGCTTACGGATGCACCGTCGAGGAGGTTACCGGAAAAGTGGAAATGGACATGCACTTCGTTCCGGCAGAAGCAATGCAATTTCGCGAAGACGACCTTGAAGTCATGGAGTTGCTAGAGGAAAAATTCGTCGCCGAAGAAGCGTTCACTGACGCTACCGGGAAGGTGCGCTGGCTGCAGACGGTAAAGCGTCCCATTTTCAAAGACGACGGCACTGCCGACCAGGTGCTCGGCGTTGCCACTGACATTACCGAACGGAAACGCGCCGCGGACGCCTTGAAGCGTTCTGAGGACGACTTGCTGCAAGCCCAGAAGATGGAAGCCATTGGCCGACTCGCCGGTGGCGTGGCTCACGATTTCAATAACCTGCTCAATGTAATGCTCGGGTACACTGAGCTTCTTCTCTATACCTTGAATGGCGATGATCCGCTTCGCAGTTACGCTGAGCACATTCGCCATGCTGCCGATCGGGCTGCGGGGCTTACGCGACAACTGCTTGCATTTAGCCGTAAGCAGGTACTTTCGCCTGTCGTGATCGACCTCAACTCCGTTCTTGCCGATGTAGGGAAGCTGTTGCCTCGCCTGATCGGTGACGACATCGACATTGCTGTCTTGCACTCGCCTGAGCCTTTATTCATCAAGGCTGATCCGATCCAGATCCAGCAGATCATCATGAACCTGGCGGGAAATGCACGAGATGCTATGCCGGAGGGTGGAAAATTCACTATTCAATCCGGAAGTATTGAGCTGGACGAAGAATATGCAAGACAGCACGCCGATCTTCCCGCCGGACAGTATGCCGTCCTTTCGGTTATCGATACGGGAACCGGAATGTCTGCAGAAACGCGTGCCCATCTCTTCGAGCCATTCTTCACAACCAAAGAAGTTGGACGCGGAACTGGATTAGGCTTGTCGATGGTTTATGGGATAGTTAAGCAAAGCGGTGGGGGTATTTTGGTTTTCAGCGAACCTGGTCAAGGCACCGCGTACAAAATATATTTCCCTGCTGTCGAGACACCAGGAAACTCTGTATTGCAGAAACCTTTTTGTATCGACGAACCCCTTCGTGGTTCGGAAACGATTCTTCTGGTGGAAGACCAGCAGGGCTTGCGCACGCTTGCAAAAGAATTCCTTGGCCGGCAAGGTTACAGAGTGCTGGAGGCTGCGCGTCCGAGTGAAGCGATCGCTATTTCCGAAACCTTTGCCGGAAGGATTCAATTATTGCTCACTGATGTGATCATGCCTGGCATGAACGGGAGGGCACTTGCACTGAAGCTTCGATTGCAGCGCAAAGATATGAAAGTCCTTTACGTTTCGGGTTTTACCCAGGAAGTGCTCCAGCACTCAGACGTTTCTGAACCTGAGCTTTCCTTTATGGAAAAGCCTTTCACTCTTGAGGCTCTGGCAAAAAAGGTTCGGGAAGTGCTGGACTCAGATTCTCGCTCCAGCGCTGTCCTCTTGTTGCCGACCGGATGATACCGCCAATGTCATAAAACGTTGTTTCTTGACAACTACTGTCTGGCATGGGATTGTGGGGCAAAAATTATCTCTGGGCGGAGCGATATATGCACTTCAAACTTGCTGGGCTTCTGTTCCTGCTGGTCGGCGGATATTTTGCCGTGGACGCGATCATTGTCACTGAAAAGCAACACAGCGAAGTCTTGAGCGCTCAAGTCTATCCTTTAATCGCAATCTTTCTGGCCATGACGGTAAGGGTCTTGCAAGCCGAAAAACATCATCGCGAGCAGCAGCGCGACCCACAGCAGAGATTAACAACCGACGCCGAAGAGGAAGTGTTGAGCCGCAATTAGTCCCTGTTCTGCCCATCTTCCTGACATGTTCCTGAGTAAAGCCGATGGAAGTGATGCACGCACCGCTCCTGCTTCATGCTGAATCGCCCTCGCGTGTAGCTGCTCGATTTCAGGTTGCGATGCACTATCTCGCAAATGTGTCCGTCTTCCAGTTGGATCTCATCACTGAATTTGATCGTTGTTTCCGGAGCATCCGTCTTCAATACACTCTCCGGGAAATACCATTCGAATATAGCCAGCGTCTTCTCCGCTGACAGTGGCAGGATGATGTTCAGTGACACATTGTCCGGATAACAATTCAGCATCCAGTTGGGAAAGATCCAAAAGTATTCAGCCGCCATATCTCCCGCCGATTGTTTGTATCTGCGCTCCACTGTGGCTTCATTCTCGGGTCCGCGTATGGGACTCGATTGTCGCGAATGTCGCTCGTATGTTTCCGTTTCATATTTGCCGTAATCCAACTCGCGATTCAGGCTGGGATGCACGCTCGGCAGGTGATAGCCCTCGAGATAATTGTCGATATAGACCTTCCAGTTGCAATCCATCACGTAGTCGCGGCGCGAATGAAGCTTCAGCTGGTCGAGTTTGTATCGTTCGGTCTGTTGCGGAAGTTTCCTCAGAGACGCTTGTAGAGGCTCGGCATTGTTATCGAGATTGACGAATACCCATGCACCCCATTCTTCAGCGCGTACCGGAACGAGTCCGAATTCGGAGGCGCGAAAGTCTTCCACACCCTCAAATTCCGGGGCATTCAACAGCCGCCCATCAAGCCCGTATGTCCATCCGTGATATCCGCAACGAAATACTTTGCGCGATCCGCATCCCGCTGCCGGGGGGCCCGCGCGGTGTCGACACACATTGAAGAACCCTCGCAACTCGCCTGCTTGGTCGCGAACTAGCAGTAACGGCTCTCCCATCAGTTCGGCGGTAAAAAAGTCGCCAGGCATACTGACTTGGTCGCGACGCCCCACGATCTGCCATGTGCGCGAGAATATCTCTTTGCGTTCCCGCTCCAGGACACCGGGGTCGATGTAGACGCTGGATGGCAGCGTCCAGGATCTGCTGACTTCCGGGTCGATTGATATCTTCGAATCCACGTCGATCCTTCTCCTGATTCTCACGACAGATTACACGCTTGCTTTGATGTCATACAATCAACCGCGATTGCTCGTCCGCCCGTAATTCCAGCGATCACCTTAGCGATGACTCTCGCGCCCACGCTCGAACCCCGCAGGTCAGCAACAGGTTTGTTGCGCATTCTCGGACTCGGATTCGGTCTCGCTGTCACCGTGGGCAACACCATCGGCGCGGGCATCCTGCGCACTCCGGGCGATGTTGCCGGATACCTGCCTAACGCCGCTCTGTTCCTGACGATCTGGATCCTTGGCGGCCTCTATGCTCTGCTCGCCGCTCCGTCGTTTGCAGAACTAGGCAGCATGCTTCCCCGCTCCGGCGGACATTATGTCTTCACGCGGCATGCGCTCGGGGAGTATCCGGGATTTGTGATTGGCTGGACGGATTGGCTCTCCAATTGCGGCTCGAGCTCAGCCGTGGCGATTGTCATCGGCGAATACACGGGGCTGCTCATCCCTGCTATGCGGGGACACGCGACGGCGATTGCATTGACCGTCATTATTGTGTTGGGCTTATTGCAGTGGATGGGGATCCGGACTGGCAGCCGCGTCCAGCAGGTCACGACTTTGTTGAAGGCTCTCGCATTTATTGGATTTGTGGGAGTTTGTTTCCTCTCAAAACCAGCGCCCGTCAACTCCGCACCGCCTGCGATATTGCCCGTCGGCACCGCTCTCTTCACCGCAGTGATCCTGTCGCTTCAAGCCGCAATTTTCAGCTATGACGGATGGGCTGGGATCATTTATTTCTCTGAAGAGACCACCACGCCTGATCACGACATTCCCCGATCCATCTTCGGCGGCTTAGCTTCGATCATCGCCATTTACTTATTGCTCGATGCAGCGCTGATCTACATATTGCCCATTTCACAGATCGCCGGCGACAAACTGGCGCTCGCCACTGCTGCCAAACACGTTTGGGGACAGCACGGTGACACCATCATTCAAGTCATCATGATCGTTTCCATGCTCAGCGCGATAAATGCATATCTGCTCATGATGTGCCGCATCCCTTTCGCCATGAGCCGCGATGGTCTCTTTCCCAAGAACGCCTCCCACGTCAATGCAGGCGGTACTCCGGATGTTGCGCTTCTGATCAGCACCGCAGCAGCGGTGGCATTCATTGCCACCGGCACTTTCAATCAAGTGGTCGCCGTTCTCGCATTCTTTTTCTGCTGCAACTACATATTGGGATTGATTTCAGTGATCATCCTGCGCAAGCGTGAGCCCGAGCGGGCCCGCGCCTACCGCGCCTGGGGATATCCTTGGACAACTGCCATTGCCCTGTTTGCTTATGTCACATTCCTTATCGGAGCTGTGCTGAGCGACGTCCGCAACAGCATTTATTCGTTGTTGTTGCTGGCCTTCAGCTATCCCGTATTTCGCGTCTTCACTTTCATCAAGAAGTGATCGGGAGTCAGGACTCCGTTTACTTCTGCTTCTGCAACTCCGCTCTCACTTGTCTCAAGAGCAAATTGTTTTTCTCCACTGCATCCTGAAGGATCCTTGCTTGTTGTCTTGCGGTCGTCCAATCAGCTTTTTCCACCGCTTCTGTCAGCCCTGGCAATTCCAAATGAGCGTATGTGTATCGCGCAGCGTAAAGGGCGTGCTTGAACCACGGCCTTCCAGGTATTCCGTCCGGATTCAACCAATTCGATTCCACCTGCATGATGCCTGCATTCGCATTTTGCAGCTTTCCCGGAACCACATCAGAGGCCTTCAACGCGCGATCCGCCGCCACGTTCAACTGTCGCCCTTCAACCTCAAATCGGTCGACTGCAGCGAGTAAAGGCTTGAACTCCACATGTGCCGCGGCCCCCTTTTTGGCTTCGACCTCCATCACAAATTTTCGCAAGCTGCGAGCGTACGACTCGAAATCAAATGGGAGGACGTCAGCGTTTGCCAAACGCAGTCCAAGAACGCCCCAATACTGCGCCATCAATGTGTGATATTTAAATCCCGGATCACCGAAGTGGCTCACCCAGAAGTGATCGTCATACATCGAGTGATAAACGCCGTAGGGCCCGTCAAACGTCAACCCAACCGTGGGCCTTCCTAGATGATTGAGAAAGACCGTATGGTCTGAGCCGCTGCCGATTTGCGTGTCCACCAGGTCAGCATCTGAGATTGCGGCTTGCTTGCTCTTCTCGCGACGCTTCCCCAGAGCAGTGGCCTTCCATGCTTCATACAAAGTTTTCCCCGATGGATCGTTCAATGACTTGCTCAACTCCACCAGCATCGGCGAGAGCGAGGCGACTGCGGTCACTTCGAAGTCCGGCCCTGATGTGGACGAATCCACATTCACGTACGCCACCATCTTCTTCTTCAGTTCGTCGCCGAACTGCTCGCCCCACTCCGTGGATCCCGTCAGGCCCACTTCTTCACCGTCCCAACTGCAAACAACGATGGTGCGCCGCGGCCGGATTCCCTGCTTCCCCAATTCGCCCAGCGCCCGGGTGACTTCCAGCATTGATGCGGTCCCGCTGCTCGGGTCCACCCCGCCGAACTCCCATGCATCGCGGTGGTTCCCCAGGACCACCCACTCGTCCGGCAATTCCGCTCCGCGCACCCGCGCTTCCACCACGTAATTCGGTTTCACGCTGTTGTCCATGTCGATCTTCACGTGCACCGTCGCGTTGCCGCCCATCCGATACTTGATCGGCAATCCACCTTGCCATTT
Source organism: Acidobacteriaceae bacterium (assembly GCA_025462925.1). Classification (GTDB taxonomy): domain Bacteria; phylum Acidobacteriota; class Terriglobia; order Terriglobales; family Acidobacteriaceae; genus JAICLA01. The sequence goes on along the minus strand of JAOAPL010000207.1, from coordinate 1,080 downwards.
TTTTGGCGCGATTGGCCCACCCATGTTTTCCAGTAAAGGCTTCGCGTCGTGCCAGGAGAGCGGCATCGCCATGATCTTCGGCATCGACTCGGCTTCTGCGATAGGGATTTGTTTCGCTCCCGGCACTGACGCCCATCCCGGCGTCAACGGATCTCCCGGCACGATGAAATCGTAGGTGATTGCGCCACGCTGAATGTGGCTCTCCGGCCCCCAAGGCCCATCGGGAAAGACTTTGCCCCTTTGGTATCCGTCCTCTTGCGGATCGGAATAGATGATGATCGCCGCCGCACCCAGTCGCTGCGCAGTGAGCGCCTTGAATCCCCGATAGCTGTACGGATTCGAGTACCGCACCAGCACCACTTTGCCGCGAACATCGATCCCATTCTTCCGCAATAGCTCGTAATCTTCCGGGTTGCCGCTGAACGCATAGACGATAGGAGCTGTGACCTCGCCCGAAGCCGACATGGATGTGTAGGCCGATTTCACTCTCGGGTTCTTTGTATCTGGATCGACGGCGTACGCCTCTTCGCGAAGTTGAGCCCTGTAACTTTTCGGGCTGATCATCTCCAGCGAAACTTCCCGCGGTGTCGATTGCAAGACGTCATATTCGTGAATCACTACGTCTTCCATGCCCTGCATTTTCCATGTGTCGGCAATCTCCCGCGCCAACAGATTGTTTCGTTCCGAGCCCGAGGGATGCGGCTCCGCCGTCAATCGGCGATGCCACTTCTGCGCCTGCTCCGGCGAAGGCACCGCTTTGAACTTCGTTTCGATCTCGATCTGTTTAGCGCTGTTCGCAGCTGTGAATCCGGTAATGCGCTGCTCAGGATTCACAGCGGAAGGCGTTTGCGGTTTCGAGTTTGACTTAGATTGTGCGGAAGCCAGGGCACCTAGGAGGGGTATCAGAAGAACGAATCGTGCTTGTTTCTTCATTATGAGTTGACCTTTATTTCGGACTCCACTTCCACAATAGATTCCATAAGCGCGGCACAGGCCATTGTTATTTGATCTTTCTTGATCACCGCCGGCGGCGCAATCAGCAGGTGATCGCCGACTATGCCATCCACACAACCTTGCATC
>JAOAPL010000184.1 GCA_025462925.1 Acidobacteriaceae bacterium | reverse complement strand
ATCCACCTCGAGACATTCCTGCAAAACTCCCGATACTCCTCGCCGAAGGTGTTCGTCAGCTTCGGCTCCTCATATCCCCTCACAAACAGATAGAAGGCCAGCCATACCAATGCTCCATAACCCAGCACGCGCAAACTGCCGAACAACAACCCTTGCCCGGCGATGATCGCCATCACTCCCACATACATCGGATTACGCACATGCCGATAAAGTCCGGCCACAACAAGATGCTTCGTCGGAAATACGGGCGCTGGCGTCCCCAAGCCCTCGATCGCGAACCGTGCGAACGAATCCAGCACCATTGGTAAACCGGCGACGATCAGGAATACTCCAAACACGCGAAAAACAGAAATTCCCAGCAGCGGCGCACGCATTTGCCAATGCGAGATCCACCACGGCACATACCCAGCCACAACTCCGGGAGCAAGCAGCAGAAAGAAAATTGATCCGAGAATGGCTGACTCTTTCCGCATGAGTTAGGTGGGAGCAGTGTAGCGGAAAGTAAAGTTCAAATAAGAACCGCGGCAAAAAAAAGAGCTGGCATCCGCCAGCTCTCGATCGCACAACGTTGCACTACTTCGAGCAAGAATCGCTGACCATTTGTACGTCCGTTACCTTCAGGTGCCCGTGCTCACGATTATCTTTCTTCATGCCGGTATCGTGGGCCATGTCCTTGGTGTCTTCTTTCATGTTATGCGCGGTCGCGTTGGAGACGACGCCGGTCGCGGCCACCGTATGTCCCACATGCTCCGCCAGCGACACGTTGCTGCTGCGCACTTCCCACGTGCTGCCGTCATCCGCCTTTAGGTTAAACTCCTTCGCGTTATCGCCCTGCGTCAGGCATCCCGTAACTGTCCGCGTGTCCGACTTCCCTTTCGTATCGTTATCGCCCGCCATCGCCCATACCGACGCTGTGCAAGCGAGAACCAAACACAACAGTAAATTTCTCATTCCTTGTTCCTCCTGTCACAAATTGTCATTTTGACGAAGGTTCGATGGCATGGCCGGCAGAACAGGTTGTAGGCACCCTCCATCTACAACTCCAAAGTTTTGAATAGATTAGGCCGATTCCGGATATCATTGTGGTTCTATTTCAGAACTGGGCAGCATAAACGGGACTTTTTGAAGGTGAACGAACTCTCGAAGGTTGACCTCGTCGGTGTCGGACTGAACGCCACTGACACTGTGATCCTCGTACCCGAGTACCCCGATCGTGGCTCCAAAGTAGAGTCTGATTCCGTCAACGTTTTGCCGGGCGGCCAAGTCGCAAGCGCAGTGGTGGCATGCCAGCGCTGGGGCCTGCGCACTCGCTACGTAGGCAAGCTCGGAGACGATCTCGCGGGCGCACTTCACCGCCAGGAATTTGCTCGTGCAGGTGTAGAGACGCAGATCATTACAGTTCCGAAATGCGCCAGCCAGCAGGCATTCATTCTCGTCGATCCTCAAGGTGAGCGGACGGTTCTTTGGCGGCGCGACGAGCAGCTCGCGCTTCATCCCAGTGAACTCAAGCGTGAATGGATCGTAAACGCCCGTGCACTTCACGTGGACGGCTACGACACCGCCGCGGCAACCACCGCAGCAGCCTGGGCCCGCGCCGCCGGCATTCCGGTTATCGCCGACCTGGATGACGTCTATCCCGACGTCGAGGCGCTGCTCGAAAACGTGGACTATCTAATTGTCAGCCGGGATTTCCCCGAGCGACTTTGCGGCGAAGCTCGCCTCGAGAAATCCCTTCCCCTGCTCCATCGACGCTTCGGATCCCGCGTCACGGCCGCGACCCTGGGCAGCGACGGCGTGCTCGCCTGGGATGGCAAACAGTTTCATTACGCGTGCGCATATCGTGTCCCGGTTGTGGATACAACCGGCGCCGGCGACACCTTCCACGCGGGCTTCATCTATGGCCTCCTTCAGGGCGGCGGACAGGGGCAAGATGAAGGACTCCCTCATGGCTGGACGATCCAACGCCAATTAGATTTTGCCTGTGCTGCTGCCGCCCTGAACTGCACAGCCGTCGGAGCGCGAGGTGGAATTAAGCCGGTCGAAGCGATTGAAAACTTGATGGCCACGGGCCCGCGCTACCCCGCCGTATGGGACCTGGCGCAGCTGGCTTGAGTCTCACGCGTGGGTTGGACATTTCACTACTGACTGAAGCGGATACCTGCCGTCGGTATGTCGGACCGCCGCACCGTGAAGGAGTTCTTGAGAGCGTAAGCCTTTTTTTGCGATGTTGCTTATCCCTGCGTTACCCGACTTCGGAGGTCTTGGGCTAAGAACAAACCTTGCTGCTGCACTTAACCCGATAAACGTTTATGGTGTTATCACTCAATACGGCAAGTTTGGAACCGTCCGGTGAAAGCGCGAAGTCATAGTTGCGGATTGGTAGCGGGGAGACGTTCACCGTAACAATGGGCTTTTTTAGTGATACATCATAAATAACAAGTTGCGTTGCGGTTCGACGGACATCTCTGTCGAGGAAGCCGCCGCCTTTCCCTTCATCGCGCTGTGCAGCCAAGTAGCGACCATCCTGCGACAGTGCGACCTTGCTCTCGAAAGAGCCCCCCGCAGATGTAGCAACTCTCATCAAGACATCTCCGGTGAAGGATATAATAGACACTTCCCGACAGTCCGCATTGACGAGCAAGTTAGCCGTGAGCCAAACCGGAGAGGTAGCACATCCGATCTTGAATGGCACCGGGATAACCACCCATTGCTGGCTACCAAACCTACTGAATAGGACCTGCTGCTGGCGGAGATCCGATTTCACTATTGCTTCGTCCGAAATTGAATATGGGGGGCGCAAAGGAGAGGGGCTTTCCCAGGTTCTGTTAACTTTTCCAGTTCCTCCGTTCAAGAGCTCAAAATGGCTGTGTCTCGAATCATAATGATTGAGAAG
>JAOAPL010000192.1 GCA_025462925.1 Acidobacteriaceae bacterium | reverse complement strand
TTTTGCGGTTCAAGCAAGGTGATCTCTGCGAGGAACTCCGTGACATCTTTTACTTTCGCCGAGAATATCCGAGCTCGTTCCGCGTACTCAGGATCTTCAGCAAGCAACTCGCCGTATTGCTTCAGGTTCGATCCGCAACCGGCGGCGTTGGTGACGATGGCGTCATATTGCTGTGAGCCGTCAAGGAAAGTATCGATGTTCCGCCGCGCCAGCGTACGCGCGTCTTCCCTGTATCCAGCGTGCGCGTGCAGCGCGCCGCAACATCGTTGGCGCGGAGTGATGTAGGTCTCAATCCCGTTAAACGATAGTAATCGGATGGTGGCATAGTTCAGCAAAGAATATGCAACGTTGGCAATGCAGCCTGCGTGAAATGCCACTCGGCCGCGCTTCTTCCCCATCGCTGGGATCAGCATGCTGATCTCCCCGAAGAAAAACCGCTCATCGATCTCAGGCGCGAGCTTTTCCAATTCGGCCAAGCCCAGCAACTTCAGGATCCCAGACTTGCGTGCGAAGGCTTGCCAAAATGAATTCTGGTACCACCGCAAGGCACGCGCGGATTGCGCCAGTAGGTGGTAATCGCGCAGGATTTTCTTGTAGAACGCCCAGCGCAGAATGCGCGTGAGCAGCGGCCGTTTATAGTGTTCCTCGATCTGCGCCCGCGCGCGTTCGACGATGTGTCCGTACTGCACTCCCGAAGGACACGCCGTCTCGCAGGCAAGACAACCGAGACATCGATCTATGTGCGTAACGAATGAATCGGCTATGGGAAGCCGTCCCGCATCCACTTGCAGCACTTGATAGATACGTCCCCGCGGCGAATCCATTTCTGTGCCGAGGACGCGATAGGTCGGACAATGATTCAAGCACAGCCCACAATGGATGCACGTGGAGTAGAGGTCCCAATCCGGCTTGTCCTTGGCAGAGAAATTCGATGGACAAGCGGAATCGCCGCCCGCCGCATTTCCCTGCTCGATCTGGACGAGATCTTTCAAACCAGAAATCTCCCGCGATTCAGAATGCCTTTCGGATCCATAGCCGCGCGGATGCCGCGCATGGTCTGCAGGTCGGTTGGCGTGCTTCCCCAGATGTTGAAATGATGCTTCGCTTCCTTCGGACAATGCAGCACGATGGCAGAAGCATCTTTTGGCAATCGTCCACGCAAAGATGAAGCCGTGTTGGCGAACTGCATTGCCGAAGGAGGATCCACCGCCAGCGGCATGAATGCGAATACCAGAGCGCCCGCGGCTGCGCGGCCAATGCTGGCGCAAAGCAGATTGTTTTCTACCGCGCTTTGCTCAGCTGCCTCGAGCGCGGCCCGCACCGCCGACATGCTCACGCTGACTTGCATGACCATTGCGTTACGGTGTCGCTCGATCACAGCCGGCTGAAAATTTGATATCCACTTCCACAACTGCTTTTCTTCCTCGTGTGCTATTTCCCTCGTCACCGCCGACCCGAGTTCGCGACGATAACGGCTTAGCACTGAGTCACTTCCGCTGGCCCGCACCACAATGTTCCACGTGGAACACTGTGCAAATCGAGCGGCAGGAGAGTAATGATCGGGATCGCGAGGCGTAACAGGACCTTGCAGATATTCCTGCGCGCGGGGCGATGCGATCTCAATGCACATCGGTTGCAGAGGCGATGCGATGATGCGGTCGCGGAAGACGATGGCTTCTGCGATGCTGGCAAATTCGCAAACGAATGTTTTCGTCTGAGTAGGCGATGGGAAAACTTTGAAGTTGGCACTGGTAATGATCCCGAGCGTGCCAAAGCTGCCGATCATCAACTTCATCAGATCGTAGCCGGCAACGTTTTTGACGACGCGTCCACCGCCTTTTGCGACCTTGGCATCAGCGGTGACAAAGTGCACTCCGATGCAGTAATCGCGGACTCCGCCGAAGCCCGATTTCATTGGGCCGTGCGCGTTGCAAGCTAGCACTCCGCCGATAGTCGCGCGTTCGGGCAGCATAGGATCAAGCGGAAGGAATTGCGAGTTGGCTGCGAGGATTTGCTGAATTTCCGCGATGGTCATTCCTGCGCCCGCACCGAAGGTGAGATCGCCTGCATCGTAATGTTCAACTTTGTTCAGGCGATTCGTGCGCAGCAGAATGTCAATGCGCTCGGGAATTGCGCCAATGCCCTGCTTGGTCATGCCGCCGGCGGGCACTACGATGAGGTCACGTTCTGAAGCCAAGCGCAAGATGCCAGCAACTTCTTCGACCGAGCCGGGCGAAGCGACCATGCCGGGAACGACATCGTCGATCGCGAATTGCGACGCATCTCCGATGTTTGTTTCGCCAATGATGGAGCTAATCTCATCGAGAAGATTTCCAGCGCGCACTTGAGCCGAGTCTGCTGTCATCGACGGTGACATCAGTCCGCACCATGACCTGCCGCAGGGCTGTGGTCGCCGAGGCTGGGATGTCCGGGATTGAAAGTCTCGCGACAACTACGAGTTGTGGGAAGAACCTTCTGTGGATTCAGAGTACTCGCGGGATTGAAGACATTGCGCAGGCGAGTCATCACATCAATGTCATCGTCGCTGAACATCACCTGCATGACGTCCATCTTTTCCATGCCCACGCCATGCTCGCCAGTGATGGAGCCGCCAACGCTGACGCAGTACTCAAGGATCTCGCGTCCGGCGGCGATGGTTCGCGCGGTCTGGTCGGCGTCGCGCGGATCGAAGAGGATGAGCGGATGAAGATTGCCGTCGCCGGCGTGGAAGATGTTGCCAATCTGCAGATTGTATTTCTTGCTTATCTCTTCAATGTGGCGAAGCGTGGCGGGAATCTTTGTGCGCGGGATCACGCCATCCTGAACGTAGTACGAAGGCGAGATGCGTCCCACGGCGCCAAATGCGTTCTTCCGGCCTGACCACAGGCGCTGGCGCTCAGCTTCGTCGGCGGCTTTGCGGACTTCGCGCGCGCCGACTTTCATGCAGAGGTCACGCACGATCTCGGCGTTCTCATCGACGGCCTCGCGTAGTCCTTCGAGTTCGATCAGCAATACCGCGGCGCAATCGAGCGGATAGCCCGCGGGCGTGGCGGCTTCGACGGTGCGCAATGTCCATCCATCGAGCATTTCAAGAGCTGCGGGAGTGATGCTGGCGGAGGTAATGGCGACGACGCTGTTAGCGGCATCGTCGATGGTGTTGAAGACGGCGAGCAAGGTTGCGACGGCTTCGGGCAATCGCGTGAGTCGTACGGTTATTTTGGTGGCGATGCCGAGCGTGCCTTCTGAGCCGACAAAGAAGCCGGTGAGGTCGTATCCGCAATTGTCGTTGGCTTTGCTTCCGAATTCGACGATGCGGCCATCTGGCATCACGACTTCCAACCCGGTAACGTGATTGACGGTGACTCCATTGGCGAGAGTGTGTGGACCGCCGGAATTTTCCGCGACATTGCCGCCGATGGTGCAAGCCTTCTGGCTGCTGGGGTCGGGCGCGAAGTAGAAGCCTTTCGATTCGACGGCGTGGGTGAGATCGAGATTGACGACTCCGGGTTGAACTACTGCTCGCTGGTTCGCGATGTCAATCTCAAGGATTTTGTTCATCCGAGAAAAACCGAGGACGATGCCACCATTGCGCGCGATGGAGCCGCCGCTGAGTCCGGTGCCTGCGCCGCGAGGAACGATGGGAACGCCTGCTTTGGTGGCGAGTCGCATGATCTTGGAGACGTGTTCGGTGGTTTGCGGGAAGCAGATGATATTCGGAGTACCGCGGTCGACTCCGCCGTCATACTCGTAGAGCATGAGGTCTTCCGGTCGGTCTAAAACCGCGTCTTTTCCGACGATCTTTCTGATTTGGCTAGCCAGCCGCGAATACTGCATTGGTTGAGCTGAATTGTAGCAAGTATTCCAAAGTGCAAAACCTTAAACCGCAAAGGACGCGGAGGGACGCAAAGGACCCCGGAAAAGAAAACGGGGCGACCGAAGCCGCCCCGCTTGTAGGTAGAACTGGATTACTGCGGGCTGAGTTGAAAAATATCGAGGATGCGGTTGTTGGCATCAATGAGCATCACCTGTCCACTATAGGTGACGCGTTCGAGGTCGTTCGAGAGTGTAGGCAACTGGCGTTCGCAAGCGAGCGGAAGCGACTTGGCTTTTCGTTGTACGGCGGATGGAAGAGTTGAATTCCTCTCCAACGGTGTCGAGCGCTGCGCGGCAGCATCGGAGACAGGGTTCTCGACCAGGCACATTTTGATGACTCGGCGATCGCGGGCGCTGAAGTTGTTGGCATTCGCGGAAGTTGACGGAGTCGAGGGAGCGGAAAATGTCGCAATGTCAGTCGCGCTTGTTGAAGTCGGCGCGGAGGCGACTGCTGCCGGAACCTGATTGCTGGCGAGAGTAGAGGGCGGATTGTCCCGGCGTTGGAGTTCGATGTCATTGCCGGGTGCGCTCGGAGATTGTGTCTGGCTTTGGTTCACGGTAGAAGTTGAACCGTTAGCAACGATGTTGGCGTCCGTGCTGGTGACGAAGCGCAGAACGGATTCAGAATCAACCTTCGCGTTTCTTTTCCCTGTCGCGGCGGCAGCGCCAGTTCCTGCAGCCGTCCCTGCACCCGCGCCGATAGCCGCGCCTTTGCCCCCGCCGGCCATCCCGCCGATGATGGCGCCCAATACTGCGCCTCCGCCGATCTTCGCGGTGTTGCTGCCGGTGTGCGATCCGCCGGTCAATGTATAGGGTCCGACGGTGAGGTTCGCGGACTTAGAACCTGAGCGAATGTTGTTGATCAACAAAACCAGTTCACCGGAATCGGAGAGACGTCCCGAGGGCTTGGCGCTGATCACAGTGCCGGAGATATAGGAGCCACGTCCGAAGATGATGTTGCTATACATGTCTTCGATGGAGTTAACCAGCGTGCCGGTGAATTGGTCGCCGGCCTGCGCGGTCTCACTGGTGAGATTTTCATTCACCCGCACCTGAATCTCAGTACCGACGGGAATTACAGGAGAAACGGATTGAGCGGCCATATTCACGGCCAATGTAAACAGAATGAAGATCGGGAGGAGTTGTCTTTTCATAGATCACCTTTGAACTTAGATGCGAGTAGCTGGATTCCGAGAACCTATTTTAAGGCTGCCGCGCCGCTGGCGCTCAACATTCTTTTCCGCGGCGGGAGCTATAAATATTTCGCGCCGATGGCGCGGGAGTGTGGCATCTGAATTCCCCACGTTAGCTTCGCCCGTTCGGCTTCGATTAGGGCAGGCTACCGTGGGGGACGCCGGCGCACCTCAGGGGCTAAAGCCCCCAACAATGAGGAGGCAATTAGTGCAGGCCTGAAGGCCTGCGCCACCCGAGTCGAAGGCCTGCGTCACCCAAGGCATGCGCCACTCGAGGTGGAGGGCGGCGTCATCCAAGGCATATGCGTCACTCGAGTTGAAGGCCTGCACCACCAAATTCTCGAAAAGTGAAATTTATTTTTGCTTGTCCATAAACACAATGTATGAGGAAGACCACAATTCCGTGGGAACGCTGCCGTGGGCCTGAGCTGTGACCACCAGGTTGTAGTCCTGCGTGGCGGGGAAGGACTTCAGAACGGAGTCGCCGGCTTCCGGTTTCACCAGCGCCAGGAAGCGGAGGAAATCCAGCACGTCAGAGCTTCCACCGTATCCGGGAGCAACGAATGACAATTGCGTATTCGTGCCCGCGAAGTGCCAGGCGAGTGAGGCAGTGAGCTGGATGGCGTTCTCGTAGTCGTCGTCGGGAACGGCGCCGGGTGGCGGGTTGTCGAAGATGATGCGGAGCTTGCGTTCGTCCTCGCGCGTGAATTCGCGGACCTTGAGCGAACCGGATTTTGCAGTCGCCTTCCAATCGACTAGCCGCGCGGAATCCTCCGGCATGTATTCGCGGATGCGGTAGAGGTCATATCCGCGTCCACGGACAAAGGCCTCGAACTCTCCGGTGATCATAGGGAGCACTTGAAAGAAATCATCCGTAGGTTCTACCGAAGGATAGACGACCATCTCACGGGTGACCGGAATGCGGCGGGTCTTGATGAGAAACGAAAACGGGAAACGTGTGGAGAGACCGAATCCGTCCTGAATGAAGAGGCCGCGGCGCGGGAAGCAGAGCTCGATATCGGCGTGGGTGGCGGTGCCGGACGCGATGTAGGGAAAATAGATGGAGCCGCGGAAGATGGCGTCGTGTGGAACGGGCGTTTGACTCAATTTAAGTTTCAAGTCAGGCCAACGCACCCACTGGCGGTGAGACGGGCGATTCGGCGGGAATGCGAATGTTCCCTTTTCCCAATGCAATCGCTTGAGATTTCTTGGTTTGGGCGGAACCACGCTCACTGAGAATGACGCGGCGATATGCGCATTGCGCAGATTAATGCGCGCGATGATTGGCTGTCCGGCGAAGACATGCGCGGGCAGACTGGGATCCAGCCGCAATCCTCGCAGAACCGCCGCTGACGCGATGCCGGAGACGATGATGGCGGCCAACATCGCCGCGAGGATGATGAACAGAAGATTGTTGCCGGTGTTCAGCGCGGCAACGCCGATCAAGAGCGCGACGCCGAGATAAACGATGCCTTCTGTGGTGACGTCGTAATCGAAGGCTTCCTTCATGCCTTCGAGCGCGACCCGCTTGGCTAGATAGGGGACAGTGTAGAGGCCGATAAACCCGGCGGCGAGCAGCGAAACCGAAGCTGCGATGACCATGGCCAGCACGTTTCCGCTCTCACGAAAGACCGTGGAAAAGAGCGCGGAGGAGAATGCCAACGCCAGTCCGGCGATGGCGATGAAGAAGCGTATCCACGCAGAGCGATCGATCTTGGCGAAGAAGGCTTGGAGAGAGGTGGGCATCAGTAGTCAGTAGCTAGTAGTCAGTAGTCAGATTATGCTCCGAGGCTAGCGGGTTGAGGAAACGGGCACAAGCAAAAAGTCGAGGACAGCGCGGTTGAATTCTTCGGGAAGTTCTTCGTAGGGGAGATGACCGGCGGTTTTGATGATGGCTGTGGATGGGTTTTGGAAATGTGCTGCGAGTTCGTTCATCGTAGAGACGGGAACGATAACGTCCTTGTCGCCCCAGATTATCAGCGTAGGGGTGTCCGCTATTTTCGGCATGGCTTCAGCGAGCTCTTCGAAATTGATTTTCCAAGAACGCATCAAGTCCACTTTGGGTGAGATGGTGCCCGCGACGCGCAGCGCGGATGAGTATCCCTCGATGGTGCCGGGAAGAGCGCGGGCGGGGCTTCCGTACATTCTGCTGATGAAAAAGGCGTGGACGACCGCCGGAGCGAAGTAGAGAAATTGTGCGCATAGCGCGCCGGCGCGGGAAGAAAAGAAATGCGACTGCCATCGGTTCCCTTCTGATCCGCAGTGTGCGGGAGCGACCAGGATCAAGCGTGGAACCCGGGCGGGCGCGATGGCGGCGAGCATCATGGCAACCGTGCCGCCGTAGGATGTCCCGATTACGTCAGCTGCGGAAAGCCCGACTGCATCCATGAAGTCTAAGACTTGAGTTGCAGTGGCTTGCAAACCGGGATTTACGTCGCAGCGGTCGGAATATCCGACATTTAACAGGTCGGGAGCATAGACGGTGAAGTACTGAGCGAAAGCGGCGAGGTTTTCACTCCACGAGAATGAGAATCCCATGAGTCCGTGGATCAGAAGCAGTGGAGGGCCGGTGCCGCCGAAGAGGTAGCGCATGCGATGGCCATGGACAGTGGCCCATCGTTCTTCGATCCCGTCGGGAATAATTTTTCGGAATGGGGGTTTACTGATCATGCGGCGAATCGATTGCTCGATTCTGAATTGTGAATACAACCGAAACTACATGAATAGGAGTCTAATTTTTAGAAATCGCCTCTGTCGCTTCTGAAGGGGAGAGTGTAAAAGCTCTCCCTAATTTTTTACCGGCTCAGCCTGAGAAGCCAAAGCAAAAATCTCCACTGTTTACAGGTTACAGTTTTTCACATTGGCACTTCCAAAAAACATATTTCGCAGATAAGTGTCAGGGCTATAATGATGAAAACAATAAGGCCTGGGACGGGTTAGGGTATAAGTCTTGGGTGGGTGAATGGCATTCAACTTGCAAAACCAGATAGGCACAGAGTTTTTCGTCCCGGAAACCAATCCGTGAGCGGAAGCCTCAACGGCAATTTGGGCCAAATGACAAAAGAACTTCAGGAACGAAGCACGGCTATCCTGCTGGCAATCGTGACGGTTGCGGCGATGGTATTTGCCTGGCTGAACTTCCAGCAAGAACGCCAGTTTGCCATTCCGAATGACGGCGTTTGGTGGGTAGAGGCCGGCGACCACCTTCAAGCTGAACGAGTGCATTCTCAAGGCCCGGGCGAGCGCGCCGGGATCAAAGCCGGCGACAAACTTTACGAAGCGAACGACCAGGTGGTGGCTAATGCTGCTGGGCTGGAACGACAACTTTATAAGAAAGGCGTCTATTCCGAAGTCAAATATCTGCTGCAGCGGAATGGAGTTCCGCTGGATGTGCAGGTCATCCTCGTTCCTGCGGATACATCACTCAATTCCGGCCTGCGGCTGATCGCACTTATATACCTGGGAATAGGCCTGTTCGTATTGTTGCGGCGGTGGACGGCGCCGAAGTCGGCGCACTTCTATCTGTTCTGCCTGGTCTCATTCATCTTCTATTCGTTCAAGTACACAGGCAAATTCAACCTGTTCGACTGGTGTATTTACTGGTCAAACGTGGTTGCGTGGCTTTTGCAGCCGGCGCTGTTCCTGCATTTCGCGCTGACCTTTCCAGAGAAGCGCGCTTTCCTCGCACGACACAAATGGGCAGGCGCGGCGATATATCTTCCGGGACTTTTACTGCTGATCGTCCACGTTCTGGCTTTGCAGACGCTGGCGGCAACCGAGTTGTTGCGATTCCGGTTGGACCAGTTGCATTGGACGTACCTGGCTGTCTATTTCGCCGCGGCGGCGGGCGTGCTTTGGGACAGCTATCGCAGGGCAGACACGCCGATATTGCGGCAGCAGATGAAGTGGATCACGCGCGGCACGATCCTGGCGATTGCTCCCTTCACGATCTTCTATGTGATTCCCTATCTGCGCGGAGTATTGCCGAGCGCGGGCATGAAGCTGTCCGTGCTGTCATTGATATTCCTGCCGCTGACTTTTGGATACGCGATCGTGCGCTATCGCTTGATGGATGTGGACATCATCTTCAAGCGCGGCGTGATCTACACGCTGGCAACGGCGAGCATCGTGGGAATGTATTTCGGGATTGCGGCGCTGTTTGCGCAATTCGTGCAGACGAAGTTGCAGTCGGTCGGTAACTGGGGGCTGATCGGGGCAATCGTCATCACGGCGCTTTTGTTTGAGCCGATCAAGCATGCAATCCAAGACCGGCTGGACAAATTCTTTGACCGCAAGCGATATGACTATCGGAGAACGCTGCTGGATTTCGGTCGCGAACTGAGCTCCGAGACCGATCTAAGCACTACGCTGAACGCGACTGTCGATCGTCTGTCGCGCACGCTGCTACTGGACCGCATCGCGCTGATCCTTTCGAATGGAGAGAAGCAGGGCGAGTTCTTAATGGACAAAGCGTTCGGCATTAATTACAAAGGCGAATTGGACCTGAGCTTCCTAAGCGTGGCGCGTCCGGAAGATGAAGTAGGACATCTCTTCTTTGACAACACACGGCAGGCAGTGCGCGAGACGCCGAGCGCGCAAATGACCATCGCGCAGCTCGATCTGAA
>JAOAPL010000183.1 GCA_025462925.1 Acidobacteriaceae bacterium | reverse complement strand
GGTATGACTTCTGCCGGTGCGACGGGTTCTGGCCTCGCACGCGCCATGCAATATCAAGGAACTTTGTAGCCTACAACCGAAGTGAGCGTGACCTCCGGCCGCAAATCCCCATGTACGGAGGCGCATTCGCGGCGGGCGTGCTGTACAACACATGGCTGCCGGGGCAACACAGCATCTGGAAAGGCGGTGCATACAATGTGTTGTCACAGGCAGGAATCGGCAGTGGCTACAATTTCGTGAGCGAATTTGCCCTGGATATTCTGCACGGCTTTGGGCTGAAAAAGGGCCTGAGGCGGGCACCATAATCGCGGGAGTTCGAGTCATCTCTGCGCGAACCGACTCGCTTTGAAAGGAACGATCGCGCTGCTTTTGGAGGACGACGTGGATCTTAGGCTCAGCGGAAAAGTTGCACTCGTTACCGGATCGACAGCGGGCATCGGCTTTTCGATAGCTCAGTCGCTTGCGAGCGAAGGTGCGCATGTCTACGTAAACGGTCGTACACAAGAGCGCGTCGATGCGGCGGTGGCGGCAATCCGATCGCATGCTGCAGCGGCCAAGGTTGAATGGCATTGCGGCTGACTTTTCGCGTTTAGTCGGCGCAGAGGCGGTGATTGCAAAACTTCCTGCGGTGGATGTGCTGGTGAACAATGTGGGTATCTTCGAGCCGAAGCCATTTGCGGACATTCCCGATGCGGACTGGTACCGTCTCTTCGAGATAAACGTGATGAGCGGAGTGCGGCTCTCGCGACATTATGTTGCAGGGATGCTGGAACGGATTTGGCCGACATTCGCGAGTTGATGGGAAGTCTCAACGGCTGGCATCAAGTCTTAAGCCAAAGTGGCCCCCCCCAACACACTAGTGTTAGGGACACTACTACCAGATCATCCCTTGCTGCGCGTGCGGATGCGCCGTCCGTCCCCAAGCCGTGAAAAAATCGATAGTGGTGCAGTTTGAATCTAGGCGACTTGGCTGAGTTCCTCGGAGTGCTTCAGCTTAGTGTGTGCGCGAAACGCTTTATAGAGTATTTCATTGGTTTCTGGTTGCGAACTCGGTGTATCAGTCACGGCCTTTTCGACGCAGATGATCTCATGGCACTCAGAGCACTTGCCGAAGCGATGACTGGCACGATCCATTTCTTCCTTTGGTCCAAGCCAACCTACGTCGGTCAATTCTGGTTTTTTCATGCCGACAGTTTCCCACAAGCCGGATAGCTTTGCCAGCCTGCCGATGAATCGGCCTTTTGGCGCGCTGTTTGTTGCCAAGCGTCAGAGAAGCTGGCGCGTGCCTGAACAGAGAAGAGTTATTTGTATCTCTGGCTCATTCGACGCCTTATTCGGATCAACTCCATTTCGGCTCTGCTTCTCTTCATTACAGACCTCCAAAGTGTCCTCCACTGGGCGAAGGCTAGTTCTTCGGAACCACTTTGAGGCTTACAAGCGGAGGCTCAGATTCGAGTGATTGAGCGGGTCTTCGAAAGCGATTGAGGCGGAAGTGTCTTGTGCGCGCCTTGGTTTGCGCTGACATGGGGATTGAGCAGCAGCTTAGATGGAATGGCAGCAGCTCTCAATCAGGATCGCACCTTAGAGAGCAAGGTTTTTCCACGCATCCGTTCTACGCAGGCCGGCGAACTCGCCAAGCGTGGGTTGCGGAGGTTCGCCCCATAGTGCAGAGCGACGTGTCCAAAATACGCCGAGCTGACGAGGAGTCAAGACTCCGACCTCGATGCGATAATCGGCTATGCCAGTCCACATGGGCATTTTGTGCGAGAGATGCAGAACGGTGTATTTCATTTCTCGTCTCGGCAAATCCAGTCACATTCTGTACGACCGCATGCGCAAGGAATTCAGACTCACCTGCCTTCCACCCTGCGGTCAAGTGACCTGTTTTCATCGGGGAATGCTGAAGCCCTACTCAGTGTCCGCAGAAGCGTTTGAGCGCGGGTCTGCGGATGTCGCCGAGTGCCGCCCGATGAACGAAATTAGAGCCTCATAAAGTCGTGGGTGCGCGCCGGGCTCACTCGCCTTTGTTCCAAACGTAGAGGAAATCATCGTCGGTTATGGTAACGACCTTACGCCCGGCTTGCTGGGCTGCGCGATAGAGGGCGCCCCGCACTCCTTTTTCGTCCGCCAACACTACCTTTTTTATTCGGAGCGCCTTCTCGTTCGGCAAGCGATCTAGGGCCGCCAGAATGTTGGCCGCACTCTTCTTGTACTTTCCATTTCGCGGAAACATCGGGCTGCTAGATTCCATAGATTCCACATCGCCCTGTTTTTACAAACCAAAGATTCTACATCGCCCTGTTTTTACAGACCAAGCTTTTCGCGCAAGGTTTTCTGCAACGGCATCCACTGCGGCGTCCTTGCTGGTTTCATAGCCTTGGGTCAGGAACGGTTTTCTACTTGATCGGCTTGTGCCAAATTCCAAAAAAGCGCGCGACCATTGCCGCCGTCCTGCCGCCAAGGTTTACCGCCGCGCCCTACTTTGTTCAGTTCGTCCTCTTTGCCCGGCCTCCTCTTAAGGAGGGCCATTGGGGAGAAGGCCTAATTCTCGCTTCGCAAATGTCTCGACATGACACAACCTACAACAAGTAGTGATCGATTGTGACCATACGTAAATAGGAATGCCGCGTAATGTAGTTGCGCGCGCAGACGAACAGAGATTCCCGCTGACCTGCGGCCTTCAGCATATTCTCGTCACTAAAAGGCGAAACCCAATGACACATAAAGAATTCACTCGAATGGCTGGCGATCGGCTGAGCAGGGAGAGAGTGCCTCCATTACAAAAACGAGGGATCAGGATACCGGCGCAGCCAGGATCGACAAAGAAAACGCAGCACCGTAAAAAGTGACGCTTCTTGCACTCACTGCACACCTTCTTCTTGGAAAGTGATAGCTGCTGCCTGGAAATCGCCACGCAAATCCACGTCGAAACCGTTCTGCATCCAAAAGGCCCCGCTCGCCGAGGCGGAAGTCTGGCTGGCAAGTTGGCCATGAATCGCCTGGACGCGATAGGTCGCCTGCTCGTTCAGGCCCCGCGGATAAATCCGCGGAAAGACATGGCCCATCTGGCTCGAATGCAGGAACGCGAACACGAGTGCCTGGCGGCCGTCAGTCGAAACGGATTCGGTGACAGAGGATTCGCTTCCGTCGAGCGGCGAGATCAAGCGGTAGAGCGCCCCACCTTGCACTGTGTCGCGGATCTGTTTGTATTGCGCGACCATTTTTTCTGCGATCTGGAAATCTTCCCGCGTCCACTTATTCAGATTCGCTCCGATCCCCAGGCCGCCTTGCATCGCAGAAAGAAACCGATATTCGAGCGAAGTCGAACGATGATTCACCCAGTTAGGAGAGTCGGTCACCCAAGCCATCATGAGACCCGGCGGATATGCATAACTGAAGCCGCTTTGGATGCTTAACCGATCGAAGGGATCTGTGTTATCCGACGGCCACACTTCATCTGTGTAATGGAGGATGCCAAGATCGACACGCGCGCCTCCACCCGAGCAGGATTCGATCTCCACTTTTGGATGTTTTGCACGCAATTCCTGCAATATTCCATACAGGCTCTGCATGTAGGCGACGTATAGCTTCTTTTGGTCTTCAGGTGCAACCGCGGGCCACCCAGGCTCGGACCAGTTACGGTTGTAATCCCACTTAAGAAATTTGATGTCATAGGTTGAGAGAAGCTTATCCAACAGGCCGTAGACATAGGTACGCACATCTGGACGCGCCAAATTCAGAACGCGCTGATGTCTCTCCTCGGTTTGCGGCCTGCCAGGAAAGTTCAGCACCCAGTCGGGGTGAGCTCGATAAAGATCGCTGTCCTGATTGACCATCTCCGGTTCCACCCACAAGCCAAAGTCCATCTTGAGAAAGTGCACTTTGTCGATCAACGGCTTCAGACCGTGCGGAAACTTGATAGGATTCACATACCAATCTCCCAACCCAGCTTGGTCGTTCTTTCGTTGACCAAACCAGCCATCGTCCATAACGAAGCGCTCCACTCCGATGCTGGCTGCCTTCTGGGCCAAGACCTCCTGGCCTGACTCATCCAAGTCGAACCCTGTTGCCTCCCACGAGTTGTAAAAGTACAGGTCTAGCCCGAGCTCGCGGCGCTTGCGGAACGATTGTCGCCAGTTCGAAGCGATGCAACAGACGAGATGCGCCGCCGATGCCATGTTGTGAGTAACCACCATAGAACGTCGGCGTCTGCAACGATTCGCCAGATGCGAGGCGATAGGAGAAATCAAAGGGGTCGAAACCCCCAGTAACACGGACTTGGCGCTCGTCATTCTGCTCGATTGCAATCTGCCAGGAACCGCTCCAGCCGAGCGCTCCGAACCAGACATTGCCGCTATCCTCATCCTGCGGGTTTCCGCGTGCGATCGCGAACCAGGGATTGACTTCATCGCCAGTCGACCCGCGTCGACTCTCCAGCACAGTTTTTCCCGGATGAATTGTTTGCCGCTGCAGGTTCCATTCGCCAGCCCACCGGCCAGTCAGATAGAAGAGCTGATACTCGCGATCGCCCGGCAGGTTCCACGTAGCTGACGAAGCATCCTCGATCGTCAACGGTGCATTTGTCTTGTTTTCAATAAGAGCGGATCGTGCGAGAACTCCGGTAGCCGCATCTATTTCATAGCGTGCTGTGACGAATACATTTCGTTGGATATCTCTGAGGAGGACCGTTAATACATTGCCACTGATCGTATGAGACAGATAACCTAACACTAAGTCACGATTCCCATCGGGAAAAGTAATCTTGAGGTCGGGAACCACATAGAGTCCTCCACCCCAAGCCACAAATTCCTGAGGCGTAGCATTTACAGAAGGGTCAAAGGACGAACTACCGTTGACCGCGCGCGCTGAAGGAAACTTGTCGTTCGCGGCTAGGCGGCTTCCCCAATAGAGGGTTTGCAGTTGCTCATGTTCATTGACGCCGAACAGATACGAAACGTCGGCTGCCTCAATACGAAAGACACGTGTAGAGGGACTGTAGTCAATCTTCGCAGTTGCGGTCTGGGCCTCGGCATAGAGCGCCAAACCAAACAGCCAGAGCGGGATCAGCAAGGTGCACAAAAGCATGCGCAGCGGTTTGTTATCTCCGTCCAATCTGCTCAGCCACCTCTGCAAGGAAACCACCCCGCAAACTGGAAACGAACCCCTAATAAACAGCACTGATTGCCTCCAAAAGCGCAAGTATTTGTGTTCACCTAGCGACCACAGCGGCCCATCTAATGTGTCTTGATCGCCCTATTGCCGACGGGGCTCAATCCCTATCGTCCGAGGCCCCAGCCTTTTTGGCTCATTCGCAGGCGCAGCCGATACTGGGGCGAATGGAAGATCTGTCGATGTGTTATCAGATGGCTGAATCAAATACGTCTTTCCTGACTGCATCGGAACAGTAAAGACCGCGTCCGCACTCTGCTTGACCATCGCTTTGCTGCTGCCATCAATTACCTTGGCGTTCCGACCTGGCCATGGATTGCGCATCTTTAGATCTTGCGCATCACCAGCCTTAATGCCAACAGTATCAATCTGACCATTGCTGATCTGGACATACACCCTGCCCCGATGCGCGATAGAGACAGATCCGTCCACATTCCAATCCTTCGGCCACGCCGGAGCAATTCGAAGCAGGTCGTCGTAGTGTTGCACAAGTGCATTTTGCAACGCATCGGCAACGACGCCGACTTGTTCCACGTAGAATTCCGAAGGTACGGTGAATTGCGCCAGGCCTGAAGGCGCCGCCTGATATGTTTTTGTAATTTCTACCAGCGCCTTCTTTACTTCCGACGCTAAGCCAAGACGAGCAGCCTGGACAGGGTCTGCGCTCCAGTCCGCAAGGTTCTTGTTGGGACGGTTGAGATAAGTTCTCACACCTACGTCATGCAACGGCCCATCGTCGCCTATCAATGAGTAAGGCCATACGGGCTCGAGACCAATGTTCTCTTCGTTATGTTTCAGGGCATCAGGAGTGTAGGAATTCGCGATGATCGAATGATCGTGAGAATCTCCTTCTTTCAGAAGTGCGCTCTGATCGGGATTCCGCTCTGGAAGAACTGGCAGCGCGGGAATGGCGGCCAGCAACTCTTTGACGAGGTCCTGGTCAATCCCGAGCGTGGTCGCGGCCTTGATTACGACGGGAAACAAAGCGCGCATCGCTGACACGTCCGTGGCTGGATTCAGTACATCCCAATTCGACTCGTGCGCGTTCGAAGGATAGGTGAAAAGTTTCCCGGCAGCATCATGCCTGGCATAAGCAAGCATGAAACGCGCTGCATCTCGCATCAATTTATAGTGGGTCTCAAGGAACTCACGACTATCAGTAAATTGATACTGCTGCCACGCCCAGAGCGCCACCTCTGCAGCTGTTGAGATAGTGCGCGCATTAAAGTACGGCCGGGAGTCTTCGCTGCAACTGATGCCTTGGGTCTTGAGCCAAAACTCATTCTCATAGCCTTGACCGTTGAAACGCATTGTCTCGGGAATGCAGACTCCCGGACGACCTCCCATATGGTCCTTCGTCCACTTGGCTATGTTGTCCAGGTTGTCGTTATAAAGATTGAAGTACGGCTCATTGAATTGAGCCAGACCCGCTCCAAGGTTCGCCGACACTTGCATAAGGAGATTCCAATGCCAGTACGCCGACGGGCTCCAATAGTGAGAATCCCTGTAGGATGAAAACAGATCTCCGATGCCCGCCTGTGAACCTGGAAATCGATCGCGACTTTCTGCAACTGTCGTGAAAAGGTCAATCATCCGGAGATTCTCAAAGTATTCGGCGACATGGTCCGAAGAAGACAACCGCATCAGATCCACGTCTTCCCACAACTTATTCCACCATTCGCGATGCGCCTGAATTGCACTCTTTTTTGCTTTTTCCAACATGGTGGATGCAGTTCCAACTGCATCCCCTCCTTGCCAGGCCGGCGAAGCTACGAACACCCTGAAAGATCCATCAGGATGCGGGCGAAAGGTAATTTTTACTACCACCGGGCTGATCGCTTCCACATGTACATTTTCTCCATCTGAAGTAATCGCCGCCAAAGACCCAAACGTAAGGCCAGTCGAACCCAACTCATTCGTGTCTTGCCACGTTTCAGCCAGTGCTCCCAAATCGCTTTCAACAGTGACCTCAGGCTTGCGCGGAGACCACAGTCTCAATTCTGCCGATTGCAGGGCTTTTGGGTCTGCACCCTTTACGTCCACCACCATGACGTCAAGATGGTCATCTACGTAGGTGATAGCGGTCATTCCGCCGCCGCGTTCTACAAATTCGCCGTTATAAAGATCCAGACGGCCGGCAAAATCGGCGGCGTTGGTAAGATTGCACAAGCTTGGAATGACGATCTGTCCTGGGGACAGCCTCTTAGGAAGAGTATCTTGTCTGTTTAATTGGGCCGTGAAGCATTCCTGCGACCACACGCCAAGACCCAGGCGGCCGTTTCCAAGCGGCATGGATTCCTCACGTTGGAGATTTGGCCGCTGCAGAACGATGTTAGAACGGGCGACAACAGCTCTCACATCGATATTGAAATTGCCGTCTTTCCACGCAGTTGTGGGCCTGAGCACAGGTTCCTGAGCGCCTGCGCCAAACGCTGC
>JAOAPL010000188.1 GCA_025462925.1 Acidobacteriaceae bacterium | reverse complement strand
TTTTGCGTAAGTGTTCATTCTGCACGTAGTTAATGTCATTTGTTTTGATACACTTTTGCAAGTGTTGATTCTAAAGAAGTTGGAGCAGTAGCTTGCGCTGATCTCCCCTTGGATCCAATCACCTCGCGGCACTCATGATAGTTTAATAGTAATAGTAAGTCAAATGAATTATGACCCTGGTATGAGACGAACACCGCTATGTACGCTGGTGAGACAGCGGGCTTAAGATCAGGACCAGCGCACTGAACGGAAAGAAGAATTTCCGGAGCCAAGTCCCGCGTTGGCTGTTCAATTCGATCTCTTAACTCGCCACCGCTGCAGGCGTCAACCTAGAAAAGTCAAACCCCACACCCTTAAAAAACACAAGGATGCGGAACCCGGCTGTTTGTGTCTACCCTTGACTCGGCCATGGTCATCCGATTGTCCGGGGAGAATCCGATTGCATGATCGGCTGAAACGGTCTTTAATTTTTGCTGCTCTTCGATATTGCGCGAAAAGCTGCTCGATCCGACAAACTACTTGGCAAGTTCCGTGCCATGGTGGATCGCGTCCTCAATGGTGACAAGGCTGATCGAAACGAGAAACCGCTGTGATGAACACGACGTGGCGATGGTTTGTCCTTTTAGTAGTAACCGCGGCGATTTGCAAAATGGCCGCGGGTCAGAATGTACCTCCTTCACCAGACCGTTCCTGGCATTTCCCCGCCGAACGCGAAGTGCGGGAGGAGGCGAGGGCTTTGCGAGTTTCGCGACTCGCGGTCGATCCCACGAAGGTGTATTCGTTAGCGGGACTGGTGGATTTCGCGGAGCGCAACAATCCAGAGACACGCGTGGCGTGGGAAGGCGCTAAGGCCCGAGGGGCCGCGTTGCACATCGCGCAGAGCGAATTGTATCCGGCCCTAGCCGCCGTTGCGCTCTCGCAAGTGGACCGCGCTGACGTGTTGTTCGGCAGCAGTTTTGTGCGTCAGACGGTCGCAGCGTTTGGACCGGCGTCGCAGCTGGATTACACCATGTTCGACTTTGGCGCGCGCGCGGGTCGCATCGCAACTGCCCGCGCGGACCTCGCTGCGGCCAATTTTGCCTTCAATGACACGCACCGAAGGATCATCTTCCAAGTCGCGGACACTTACTATCGGCTGCTGAACGCCGTCGGGCAAGTCGACGCGGCCGAAGCCAGCTTGCTGAACGCGAAAACCGTCCAGGAAGCAGCGGAAAACAGGTTGGAACATGGCCTTGCCACTCTTCCAGATGTTCTTGAGGCGCGGAGCGCGGCAGCACAGGCGGAATACGATCTGCAGTCGGCGCGTGGGTTCGAGGAAATCGCGCGTGGTGACCTGGCGACGACGCTTGGGATTGCGCCGACCGTCCGCATCGGAGTGCAGCCACTCGACGAACTGCCGGCTCCGGAGATGCACGACGACTCCATCCAGCAGTTACTGGATCGCGCATTGGAGCAACGCCCCGACCTGCTACAACAGCTAGAGGGGGTCAAGGCCGCAGAGGGAACGGTTCGAGAGGCGCGCGCGGCTTACTACCCGTCGGTAAAGTTCGAGACGACGGTGGGTGTACCGTTTCAATATGGATGGCAGCAACAACTTCCGGCAACTCGGATGACGGGACTGACGGGCGCGGCAGCCGTGCGAATCGATTGGACCATTTTTGACGGAGGAGCTCGAAAGAACAATCTGCTGAAGGCCGAGGCAAATCGCAATGCGGCTGCGGCCAAGGCCGAAGTCACTATGGATCAGATTGCCGATGAGGTATGGCGAAGCTATTCGAACGTCAAGACAGCATTGCGCCAGCGGCAAGCGGCCGCTGCTCTCCTGGAGGCCGCCAGCCAATCCTATGCCGCGGCCATCGAAGCGTACGGTTACGGCGTGCGCAGTTTGCTCGATGTTACGGCGGCGCAGCGAGCGTTGGCACAGGCCCGAACCGCTGATGTTGCGGCACGCACGCAGGTCCTTGACACCCTGGCCGATCTGGCTTTTCGAACGGGCGACTTGATGCGCATCATTGGTTCCAAGGACCAGCTATGAGACACGCGGCAAATCGTGTAGCTGCGGGAGTGCCGCTTCTGGTTGGCATGCTTCCGCTTGCGGGTTGTCAGCGTGCTCCATCGTTCAACATCCTGGGCTCCTTTTTTCCGGCTTGGCTCCTTTGCTTGACCTCGGGAATTCTGCTGGCGGTGGGAACGCGTTTCCTGTTGTTGGCGGTACACCTTGAAGAAGCGCTTTCTCCGCCAATCGTGATGTATCCCTGCCTAGCGGCCTTCTTCACATTCGGACTTTGGCTCCTAGTTTTTCGCTGACGAGGCTGTATGGAACCGAAACACTCGCAAGACTCCCGCCCCAAAACAATTCGCGGGCTTCGCATTGCCATCGTATCGGCGGCCGTTGTTCTCGGTCTGGTTGCGCTTTTCGAAACGAATCGGCAGCCACGCACGGATGACGCGGAAGTTCTAGCCAATTTCATCGGAATTGCTCCACAGGTGGAAGGCCCGATAGCTCGGTTGAACGTCCGGGACAATCAGTTCGTGAAAAAGGGAGAGCTTCTTTTTGAGATTGACGAGCGGCCATATCGTTATGCACTCGAGAGGACGCAATCCGAGCGGGCGGCACTGGAAGGGCAGATCTCAGACGACCGCAGAGCGATCGCCGCGCAGCAGAGCGCCGTGTTCGTGGCGAAGGCCAATCACGAGAGTGCCGAGGCGGATTTGCTGCACTGGCAAGCCATGGTCGAAGGCGCAACAGCGGATGTCGCGAACGCGGAACAGGGAGTGAACAGGGCGAAGGCGGACTGGGCATACGCGGATCACAACCTTCATCGCATCGAGCCGCTGCTGGTCAAGAGGTTCGTGACGGTCGACCAGGTGGATCAGGCAAAAACGCTGGAGACTGCAAAGGCGGAGGCACTGAAGCAGGCGGGATCGGAATGGGAATCCTCAAAGGCACGATTGCGATCGACGCTCGCGCAGTTGCATCGGGCGAAGGCACTGATTGAGCAAAGCAAGGCGCAGGTGGAACAAGCGGGGCACGCGGTGACGACGCTCGAGCCGCTGACCACGCTACGCGGCGCAAGAACGTCGTCGGTTCAGACGGCGCAATACGATCTCGACAACTGCAGGGTGTACGCCCCGTTCGACGCCTTGGTTACCAATCTGACCATTTCGGAAGGAGCGTACCTCCACAAGGGTGAGCAGATATTCACGCTCATCGATGCGCGGATCTGGTGGGCCGTCGCCAACTTCCGCGAGACGCAACTGAAGCATATCGAGCCCGGCATGCGGGCCGATGTGTACGTCCTGTCTCGACCGAACAGGCACTTCTTGGGAATCGTGGACAGCGTCGGTTTCGGCGTGACCCCAGATGCGGACGTGTTTGGGCGATTGAGTCCAGGTTTGCCGGATGTGCAGCGCACGCTCAACTGGGTCCACCTGGCATCGCGATACCCGGTCCGTGTCCGCGTCAAGGATCCCCCTCCAGATCTGTTTCGCGTCAGCGAATCAGCCGTTGTCATCATTCGCGGACGGTGAAGATGGCCACCCTGGCGCAAAGCGTGCCGGAGTCGCGCCGACCGTCGGCCTGGTTCTGGGAGTTTCTAAAGGAGGAACTCGCTCCATACCCGGGCCGGGCCGAAACAGTCGCCCGCATGGTCATTGCCGCGACTGTCGTCATGGTCATCTGCATGACCTTTCGCATTCACTACGGCTTCCAAGGCGCGATTTATGCGCTTCTCATTTCTCGCGACAATCCCCGAGCCACCCTGCAATCAGCGGGAACAATGCTTCTCGTTACCGGCATCGGCGCGGCCTATCTTTTGATCTCAGCGTGGTTTGTTATCAGCGTTCCCACGCTGCATTTTTTCTGGATCATTGTTACGTTTTTCGCCGCCTTCTACGCGCTTAACACGATGACAAACTACGGTGCGGTTGCTGTTTTTGCCTTCACGGTCGCCCTCGGCGTTCCCTTGTGGGATCGCCATGTATCAGCCGAAACCAATGTGGAAGATACCCTTCGGGTCGTGTTGGCAGCATCGATCGGAGTCGCAGTCACGGCGGCGGTAGAACTGGCGTTTGCGCGCATGAAGCCTGGGGACGACGTCGTTCTGCCCATTGCGGAACAGTTGGCTGCCGTACAGAGTTTGCTGGCTTGCTACATTGAGGGTCGCCCTGTCGATCGCGCGACTGAAAAGAAAATCACGAGGCTGGCCATGCTCGGAACATCAACATTGCGGCGCGTCCTGCGCCGCTCTGACTATTCGCCGCATTACAGGGCACAGATGAGTGCTGTTGTAGCCCTTGTTGGAAAGCTCGTGGATATTACCGCAACTCTGACGCAGCTCAGCTTCAACCCTTCCGGCACTGATCAGAAGCAATTGCGGGAGCTGGCCGCGACCGTCGCGAGCGTTCGCACCGATCTAATGAACCGGCGAATTCCAGGCTCGATTCAGTTCAGTCCTGATAACGAACCCTCGAGTGGCGTTCCATTGCTGCGCGAGATGGAGAAAACAGTTACGCTCATCCCTCAGGCGTTTGTGGGCTCTCGATCCATAGATGAGTACCTGCCGCCTCCAGACGACATACCGCGATCGAAGCTTTTCGCCCCAGACGCGCTCACCAACCCTGAGCACTTGAAGCTCGCGCTGAAAGGCTGCTTTGCGGCGAGCCTCTGTTACATCATCTACACTTCCATCGCCTGGCCGGGCATCAGCACGGCGGTAATCACGTGCCTGCTGACAGCGCTTTCCACGATCGGCGCATCTCGACAGAAACTGATCCTGCGTTTCGCGGGCGCCCTGGTAGGTGGCTTTCTTATCGGAATGGGCTCGCAAATGTTCATTCTGCCCTACCTCGATTCGATTTCTGGATTCACGGTTCTCTTCGTAGTTGTCACAGGCGTGGGTGCCTGGTTCCTGACATCCAGCCCTCGGTTGTCATACTTCGGATTGCAGCTCGTTCTGGCTTTCTACCTCATCAACCTGCAGGAGTTCGCCATGCAGACATCGCTCTCCATAGCAAGAGACCGCGTCGTTGGCATTCTGCTTGGACTGTTCATGATGTGGCTTGTCTTTGACCAGCTGTGGGGTGCTCCAGCCGCGGTCGAGATGAAGAGGACGTTGATCTCTGACCTGCGATTGTTGGCTGAATTCGCAAGAGAACCGCTCTCAAAGGACCTAAAGGTTGCCGTCGAACGCAGCTACTCCCTTCGCGAGACGATCAATGCGAACTTTGACAAGGTGAGGAGTCTGGCCGACGCAGTTTTATTTGAATTCAGTTCATCCCGGCAGCAGGACCTCGCATTACGCAGTCGAATCCGGCAGTGGCAGCCGCATCTGCGGGCCCTTTTCCTGACGCGGATTGTCTTGCTGAAGTATCGTCTCCAACTCCCTGGTTTCGAACTACCAGAAGCCGTACGTGTGGCACAGCAGGAGTTTGACGATAATTTAGCCAAGATGCTGGAGGGTATGGCAGACCGGATGGAGGGTAAAGCATCGCAGGAAAAAGACAACTTCGAAGATTCGTTCGAGCGCCTGGAACAAACGATCCGGAGTTGCTGTTCGGAAGGACCGCAAGAATTGCCCACAGCGAAATTGCAGACGTTTCTTGCTCTCTCCCGCAGCATTGAAAGCGTAACGATGTCCCTGAGTAAAGAAATCCGACCTGCACTAGATCGGCCGGTTACATCAGAACACGCGGATCGACCCTCTGGTCAGGGCTAAACTGCGCAGCGATCAGGCTCTTCTGGGGCGACACTGCCCCAGACGAGTGGAACTCGATCTTTAACACCAGTGTCGCCTCTATGGTGCGCATATCTCGGCGTCTCGCGATTCCCATGAGCCAAGCAAGGTGGGGGCGCATCATAAACATGGCGAGCACCATCGGGCTTATGCCGGACGTAAATATGGCGGCTTATGCGGCAGAACTACGAGTGCGGAGTGCCATGTCGAAGCGCTTCGCGAACTATCATCTCGACATTTTCGTCTAGAAGATACCGGACAGATCGGCACGGGCATCCAAACACCGAGACTAGCGACAGAACACCTTTGGAGAAAACCATGGCGCTTACTAAGCGGAAACTGGGAAATTCGGGACTGGAAATTGCCCCAATCGTGTTTGGCGGAAACGTATTCGGATGGACAGCAGACGAAGCAACATCGTTCCACCTACTGGATGCGTTCGTTGCGGCAGGATTCAACGCTGTGGATACGGCTGACGTTTATTCCAAATGGGTGCCGGGAAATAGAGGCGGGGAGTCCGAGACGATCATCGGCAATTGGCTGAAGCGCAGCGGGAAGCGGCAGCGAGTGATCATCGCAACGAAAGCTGGATCGGAAATGGGGCCAGGAAAGAAAGGACTTTCCAAAGGCTACATTCTGGCCGCGGTGGAAGATTCGCTGCAACGATTGCAGACCGACCACATCGATTTATATCAGTCGCATGTTGATGACGCCGATACACCGGTCGATGAAACGCTCGAAGCGTACGCGAAGCTGATCCAGCAGGGAAAGGTACGCGCGATTGGCGCATCAAACTACGACGCCAAGAGGCTGGGAGAAGCGCTGCAGATCGGTAAGAAAAAGGGCCTGCCGCGGTACGAGAGTCTGCAGCCGCACTACAACCTTTACGAGCGGGCGGAGTTCGAAGCGGAGTTGGCGCCTCTTTGCGTGCGCGAAAAGATCGGCGTGATTCCTTACTTTTCGCTGGCCAGCGGATTTCTTGCGGGTAAGTACCGTTCCGAAGCGGATTTGGCCAACAGCGCG
>JAOAPL010000179.1 GCA_025462925.1 Acidobacteriaceae bacterium | reverse complement strand
GTGCGATCCGGTGCTGACCGGCAGATTGGTATCGACTTTATTGGAGAAGATGGAAAAAACGTTTACGTTGTCGAGATAAATGATTGCGGATGAAATTATCTTTCCAGTATCGGCGGTTGCCGAAGCTGTTACATGTACGGACGAGGTGACGGTTGCGCCATTAGCTGGCGATGTGATGGTTACTCCTGCAAATGAAGATGCAGTGGCCAGAAAGAGGAAGATAGAGAGTAGGACTTTACACACCTTTGCCTCCGAATTGACCTAGCCCTGAGGAGACACATAGGACTAGGAGGATTGTTGTAATCAGAGGGTAGTGGGGTGAGAAGCTGGCCTCAATCAGCTAAATACCGCAATTGTTTGTAGAGGGTGTTCTAAGGTCTACAGGACTGTGATGAAATGACTTGCAAAAAAATGGGGCACCTTGGGGTGCCCCTAAATGTTTCGGATTGAGCTTTCGTCTACCAGTAGCTGAGCGCCATCTTGTCGACCCAAGTACTGTAGTTCTGCTGACGGTAATTGCCGTCCATCTGGTAGTTGACGGTCACACCCTTCCAGCTTGTGGCAGTGGAAGAGTTGTACCAGTTGAGGTAGTGCTTAGTACCGTTGAGGGTTAGGGCTATGTAGTGCAGTTGGTTGCCCGAGGTGCGCTCAACCTCCAGAACCACGTGCGCCCACTGATACGCAACGAGGCTAGGGCAGCGGATTCCGGTCGAGACCCAACGATTGTTCGGGTTGTCCCAGATGTCCCAGGTACCGGACGAGCGGTAACTGCATTGACTTCCAAAGATCAAAGAGCGTCCAGCAACGAATTGGTTGATGTCGAACTCGATGCTTTGCGCCGCAGTTGGATCGGTTATGTAGAAGTAGAAATCGTACACAAAGTGGTGGGCATTGTTGTTGGCGGCACTGTCGTACATCACCTTGTACCACCAGAGGCCATCAGAGTACGGCGTGCCACCCCCGAGCCAGAATTGGGCAGACCGGCCGTCGAGCGAAGGCGATGCTACGTTTTGTTTCAGACCGATGGGGGCTGAGGGACCCCATCCGCCAGCGCCTGCGCAAGTTGAACAGGACTGCCACCCACCGAGTTGGTCGATGTTCCAAAGGGTTGACCCCTGGGTTTGAGTGGTTGGGGTGGTGCTGGCTTGTCCGACATTGACTGCGGTGCTGGCTTGATAGATGCCACCGTAGTTGTCCCAGGACTTCACCAGAACGGTGTGCCAACCGGATCCCATGTTGAGATAGGTGTCCACCGTGTTTGCATACTTGACGTAATTCTGTACGTTGTCCAGGTAAACGACCATGGAAGAAATGACCCGGCCACTGACGGGTGTTGCCCAGGCTGTAACATGAACAGGGGAACCTGAGGCCGAACCGTTAGCTGGTGAGGTGATGTTGACTCCTGCAAAGGAAAAAGCTGCTGTGAAGAGAAATATGAGGACGGATAAAGCTTTCACGAATCGACTCCAGATGAGGGAATTTTTGTGGCGTCTAACGCGCCCGAATCCAATCGTGCTCCCACATTAAAGGCGAGAGTTGAGTCGCATCAAGAGTTGGCTGCGATATGTAAAAGTTCGTAAAATTCTGGTATTAGTAACGGGTTAAGGCCTCTACTTAACCCGAATTGCAATCTTCCTGGTGCTTCTGCTGTTCTGGCCAACCTGGGCCCTTGTCAGTCCATCCAATAACTGCATCTCTGAAACTCGACAATTTCTAAAAATGAAGCGTGAGTCGAAAGCAGTTCACATTGCCTTAATACTTGCCACGATGGCGACCGCAATCGCGGGTTGTGCTGAGAGAAATGTTCCCAAGCTCTTGAAGAGCGAGCGCAATGCTCCGGAAAGACCCACCAACATACTGGCAGTTTACGAAGCCTGGTTTGGCGAGCCTGACCACATCAGCGTGGGATATTCGTCGCAAGACCGGGTGGTGCTTCAGAAACAGATCGAGCAGGCAAAGGGTCTGGGCGTCTCCGGATTTGTGGTGGACTGGTATGGAACCCGCAAACCGTTCATCGATTCCAGTTTCTCCCAGATGCAGCAAGTGGCAGTTGAGAAGAACTTCAAAGTGGCATTGATGTATGACGAGGTGCAGGACGATCTCTCGCGGATGACGGAGAACGCCATCGCACAATTGGACTACGCCTACAAGAATTACATCGGGCCCAATGCTCCGGCCCACGACGCCTATCTGACCTACAAAGGGCGTCCGATGATCTTTGTCTGGCCGCGCGGAGGCAAGACCGATTGGCCGCGGGTGCGCGAGCACTTGAATACATGGGCCACGCCTCCTCTTCTTATATATAAGGACGAGCCTAGCCCTTATACCGAGCTGTTCGACGGCTATTACGCATGGATCCATCCTGGGAAAGAGGGATTCAAGTCTGACGGCAGCAACTGGGGAGAGGGGTACCTTCAGAACTTCTATTCGAAGATGGCATCGAGGCAGGACGGAAAGATAGTGGTGGGAACAGCCTGGCCGGGATTCGATGACGCGCGTGCCTCGTGGAGCGAAAACCGTTACATGGACGATCGCTGCGGGAAGACTTTTGAGCAAACCTTGCACTACCCGCGGCGCTATTTCGGGCCAGACAATCCTCTTCCCTTTCTATTGATTGCGACATGGAATGACCACGAAGAAGGTACGGCTATCGAAAAAGGCCTGGCGACTGGAGCACCTCCGATCCCGAACAAACCGCCTTCCAGATGTGGAGCTGACTGAAAGCGGCTACACTGTCCTGCAACGAATCTCTTGCGAAACAAACTATGCAATTGAACATACTTGTAACTGGCGGCGCGGGATACATCGGCAGTGTCGTGACTGCAGAGTTGCTGAAGGCTGGGCATCGCGTGACGGTGTTCGACAACCTGAGTCACGGTCATGAGAACGCAGTGCCGGAGCAGGCACGATTGGTCGTCGGCGACTTGGCACAGCGGGAGAAGTTGAACGAGTTGCTGGCGGCGTCCCGATTCGACGCGGTCATGCATTTTGCCGCGTTCATCGAGGCGGGAGAGTCGATGGTCGCGCCGGAACGCTTTTTTCGAAACAACACAGCCAACACATTGAACCTGCTGCAAGCGATGCTGGAGCACGGAGTTAAAAAGCTTGTGTTCTCGTCGACGGCAGCGCTTTATGGTGACCCCAAGCGCGTTCCCATCGAAGAAGACGACGCGCTTGACCCCACCAACGCATACGGCGAATCCAAGCTGCTGGTGGAAAGAATGTTGAGCTGGTTCCATCGCATACACGTGCTTCGCTATGCCAGCCTGCGTTATTTCAATGCAGCGGGCGCGACGCTGGAACGAGGCGAAGCGCATCATCCGGAAACACACCTGATCCCGCTGGTGCTGCAAGCGGCGGCGGGCGATCGCGAGAGTATTTCCATATTCGGCAATGACTATCCCACGGACGACGGCACCTGCGTGCGCGACTACATCCACATCTTTGACCTTGCCGCGGCACACATTCTGGCGCTCGAAGCATTGCAAGAACGAGACCGCCTCATCTACAACCTGGGGAACGGCAACGGGTACAGCGTGCGTGAGGTCATCGAAGTGGCCCGCACAGTGACCCAGCGTCCCATCAAAGTGGTGGAAGCGGCGCGGCGCGCGGGTGATCCCGCGGTGCTGGTGGCCAGTTCGGAAAAAATCAAGCGCGAACTGGGATGGATCCCGCGTTACCCGCGATTGAAAGAGATCATTGGAAGTGCCTGGCATTGGAAGCAGAAGAATCCGCAAGGGTACGCCGCCGCGAAAAACCTACAAGCCTCAAACGACTAGTCCCTACCTCTTGTTAAAACTGCAATGGTTCCAATTCGAGAGCCTAAGGCCGTAAATACGCCTATTCGAGCGGATGCAATCCGAAAAAAATAAGGTAAGATGCTCTTACGCTAATGCAAATCCCCTGTTTTCTGGCCCCCGCATCCACAGGTGGCGTTTTGCGCGCGCTTGAGCGCTGACATGCTGATCGGAAATCGCCTTGAACTTTCAAAGGCACACTGACACAAGCGAGTTGATTTCCACTACTGTTCAGCGATGGTGCCGACAAGGTAATTGTGCCCTTTATTGAAGATCTCGGGATGCTGGTGCTGTGGCTGATCGCCATGGTGATGAGCATGAATTTCGTCTTCATGTTCTTCGTCTTCTACCGGCGGTTATCTCGAGCGCGTTACTTTGCGGAGAAAGATGCTGCGCGGGCCCGCTACGAAGGAACAATAAATAGGTTCGTCGGCGGCGAGCTATCCACTGAAGATGTGACCGAGGCGCTGGAAAGCGCAACTTCACCGGCTGAACAAGATGTGATCGAGGCGCTGCTCCTCAAGCAGGTGGATGGGACCAACGCGGACCGGGTGAGTGAACTTTTCTTTTCGCTCGGCTTTGTTGATCGATGGGCGAAGATCACGTTTGGGCGGAAGAGATCTGGTGAGTTGGTAAAACGGGCGCTGCGGCGTGAGAGAGCGACGATCGACACAGGTACCAAGCGTTCCATTCTCGACTACGTCAGCCGGATGCAAATCTTGGCAGTGCCCCGCGCCTTGGCGCTCAATAGTCTGGGGAGAATGGCACCCGAACATTCAGAGGTCTTCCTGGCCGAGGGCCTTAAAGACCCATCGATGAACGTGCGCAGGGTGGCCATCGAGAGCATGGGGCGCAACAGATTTCCGCAAGCCGTCCCTCTGCTACTGGAAGAGTTACGCAAGGCGATAGAAGAGGGAAACGACGTCTCTCTGCGCACGATGAAGTCGGCGCTGATCTGCTACAACCTGGAAGACCTTGACCTGTTTATTCCATATCTCACGCACCCTGCGCGGCGGGTCCGCTTTTTCGTCATCGATACGTTACGCGAGATCTGCAACAAGGCTTCCGACGGAGGCTTGCTGGCAAAAAACGATTTTTCCCCTGCGCTCTGTCGACTGATCCTGGAGAAAGTTGTGAACGACGAGTTCGCGGATGTGCGGGCGCGTAGCGCATGGCTGGTGCGGCACTTCCGTGATGACCAAGCTGTTGAAGCACTTCAGCGACTGCTCAATGACGAGAATGAATTCGTGCGCCTGCACGCAGTGAGGGCCTGTGGGAACCGGACTTATTCGACATTGATCCCCGAAATCGTGGCCCGGCTGACGGATACACGTTGGCGTGTACGCGAAGCCGCCGTAGGAACGCTGGCCCTGGTCGGCGCCGAGGGGCTGGACGAAATGTACAGGTTCTTTGTGACCTGCCCTGATGCTTTTGCCTGCGAACAGATCACGGAAGAGATCCAACGCAAGGGACTGGTACAAGATCTGGTCTCGGCATTGATGGCAGGCGGCGAGGAGACCGATCTGGGCCGCGCCGTTTGTCAAAAAATGGCGATGATGGGCAAGACATCACTATTGATCAGCGCGCTAGCGTCTGTGGTTGCGCCGGAAGTGCGGATCGCGCTGATGGAATCGCTGGCGGCCGCACCGAATGATGAATTCTTGTCCGTTTTACAAATGATCACTGAGACGAGCAGCGGGTCGGTGCAGATCCGGGCCTCGCAGATCCTGTACCAATCGAGTGCACGCGCGTTGTCGAGCGCGGCAGGAGCATCCTAAGCGTGCATACTGCCTGGCTGCATTTCTTCGATTATTCCAACACCGTCATCCTGCTTTACTTTCTTGCGGCCAACGCGGTCTATACCGTCCTGATGGTGATCTCGTTGTACACGGTGTCGCTGCACTCAAAATTTGCGGCGCGCATTGGCTATGGGGACTTGGCGGATTCACCAGTAACACCGCCTGTTGCACTCATTATTCCCGCATACAACGAGCAAGACGCGGCTGTGGCGACGGTCGCATCGCTTCTTGAGCTGAATTATCCAGAGAAAGAGATCATCGTGGTGGACGATGGCTCGACCGACGACACTGCACTACGCTTGATCGAGCATTTTCAACTGCAACGCATGGACCTGGTTTTTCGCGCGGCCGTGCCGGTCAAGAAGCCGTTCGCTTTTTATCACAACCCTGAATTTCCAGCGTTGCTGCTGATCTCGAAAGAGAATGGCGGCAAAGCTGATGCGCTGAATGTGGGCATCAGCATGGCGCGTAGCCCTTATTTCTGCACAGTCGATGCCGATTCGATCATCGAGCGAGACGCGCTTTTGCGACTGATGGCGCCAATCGTTCATTCGAATGTGAATACTGTCGTCAGTGGCGGCGTGGTGCGCATTGCCAACGGATGCACGCTGGAAAATGGGCAAATCCGCGATATCCGGCTTCCCAAGAGTTGGTTGGAACGATGCCAGGTGGTGGAATACATACGAACTTTCCTCTTCGGCAGGCCGGGATGGAATTTCTTGAATGCCACCTTCATCTGCTCCGGAGCATTTTGTCTCTTGCAGAAGGAATCCGTTGTGCTGGCCGGTGGGTTTACTACGGACACGGTCACTGAAGATATCGACATGATCGCCACCCTCCACCGATATCTCAAAGATAAAGGATGGAAATACCGAATGGTGTTCACCACCGATCCGGTCTGCTGGACCGAGGCCCCCCACAGTGTCTCAATGCTGGCAAAGCAGCGACGCCGCTGGCAGCTTGGGCTGATGCAAACTGTGATGAAACACCACGAAATGATTGGCAATCCCAGATTCGGACTGATGGGACTGTTCAGCATGCCGTTCCATGCATATATCGAAGCTGCGGGTTGTGTGGTTGAGGCCGCGGGCACCATCCTCCTTCCCTTCTCTTTCCTAGTGGGCGCAATGCCGTTCGGACTATTCCTGCTGCTGATGTTCCTGGCTGTGGGTTACGGGACGCTGCTCTCTATGGGATCAGTGTTGCTGGCGGAAGCGACAGTCCGCCGGTATCCGAGCTATCGCGATGTGCTTACGTTGATCCTGTTTTCGCTGGTTGAGAATTTCGGCTACAGACAAATGGTGACATTCTTCCGCGCGCAAGGTGTATTGCAGTACGTGATGGGCGTCCGCAAGTGGGAACTGGTAAAGCACCGCGGCCTAGAAACGAGCATGGAGACGGGGGATGCATAAGGGCGGGCCCTGGTTCCTTAATCGCGTTGTGGTCGGGCTACTGACGTTTTTTATCCTCGTGGGATTTTGGGAATTCAAATGGAAACCCCAATACCGTCCCTACTACGAACAGGGAGTGCGCTATTACCAATCGGGACGCTATTCAGAGGCGTTGAGGCAATTCGACATGGCGTACAACATCGCCCCGAATGCCGTGGACGTGGTGATGATGGAAGGATGGACTACGTTGAAGTTAAACCGGTTCGAGGACAGCCGGTTTTACTTTAACCGCGTATTGAAGATCGATTCCAGCCTGGAAGAAGCACAAATCGGGTCAGCGTTCATCGCGATGGAAACGGGTAGAGGAAAACTAGATTACAAAATATTGCTCAAGTACTTAGGCAAGCGGCTCAATGATCCGAACGTCTCGATCCTGGTAGCAGCGGCGTTACTGCAGGACGGGCGCACATTCGAAGCCGCTGACATCTACTCGCATCTTCAGGGCGACCCAAATTATGGCGAGCCGGCGGCATTTGAATTCAAGAAAATCTTCGGCATGGAGGGATTCAATGACCGGGTCCCAACGAAATTGCCGACGCGCTCACGGCCAGCGGAGTTGCAGACCTCATTCCGCGCAGCCAATAACAGCATGTGGAAACTCGGAGATAAGGGCTGGCAAAAGTTTTACGTGAGCGGCGTAAACCTTGGGCCTGGGGCTCCGGGCTATTTTCCTGCGACTCCGCCACAAGATGGCCGGCTTTACGCGAAGTGGCTGGACAAATCTGAAGAGTTGAACGCAAACACCATTCGCGCTTACACGCTGCTTCCCCCCGCGTTCTATCGCGCTTACAAACACCACATGGATGCGGGTGGAAAGATCACTCTCTATCAGCAAATATGGATAAGTGATCCTGCGAACAATGACCTCTATGAGCCGAAATTCGTGCAGGAGACCAAAGCAGAGATTCGCTATGCGGTGGACGCGATCCACGGAAGCGGCGACGTGCCGCCGAAGCGCGCCCGCGGCAGCGGCATCTACGATCAAGACATTTCGCAAAACGTGGGCGCAATCCTCTTAGGACGCGAGCTGGAAGCTTCGGTTGCAATCCAGACCAACATCATCAACGGCGGCAAGCAACAATACCTCGGCAAATACGTTTCCATCCCTAACGGGACGGCCACTGAGGTCTGGTTCGCGGAGATGCTGGACTACCTGGTCACCTACGAAACAGAGAAATACAACTGGCAGCATCCGGTCGCTATCGTCAACTGGCCCCCGCTCGATCCGCTTTTCCATCCCACCGAAGCTCCCAATATGCAGGAAGTGAAATTCAGGATCATGCGCGGCGAGAAGCTCGAGTTACCGAAGGGCGCGGAAGATGACAATGACACGGTGTCGATCGATGAAGCGAAGTACCAGATCAGTCCCGCTTTCTACGCCGGATTTTTCGCTTCGTATCACGTTTATCCTTATTACCCGGATTTCCTACTCTTTGATCCGCAGTATCTGAACGCTCGCGACAGCGAAAGCCTGAACCCGATGCACGGGTACATTCGCGACTTGCGCGCACATATTCCGTATCCATTAGTCATCACTGAATATGGCATTCCGGATTCGATGGGCATCTCCCATTTCCATCCTTATGGCTGGCACCATGGCGGACATTCGGAAGAACAGCAAGGGGCGATCCTGCGCCAACTCTCGCGGAGTATCCGTGAGAATGGCTGCGCCGGAGGCATTGTCTTTTCGCTTATAGACGAATGGTACAAACACAACTGGTTGAATGTTGATTTCGAAGATCCTGTGGACCGCGCGGCGCTGTGGTTGAACGAACTCGACCCGGAAAAACATTATGGTCTGCTTGGCTTCAGGCCGTCGAAATGGAAGCTGTTCTCGGGCGAAGCGACGGACTGGCAGAGTGAACCAAAAATTTATGAGCGGCACGCCGGCGGAAATGGACCGCTTAGCGTTCAGGCCTCGAGTGACGAAGCCTTCGTCTATCTCCGCATCAACGGAGCTTGCGCCGAATGCCTGGACAAACCGGCGAAGTCCAACCGAACCGCATATGCAATCGCATTGAATACGATTGCTGGCCGGGGAGTCGGATTGCGGCAACTTCCCTTCGGAGAAACGACGATTGCGACGGGCGCAAATTTTCTCCTTTATCTCGGCGGCGCCGCAGAAACCCGGTTGCTGATCGCTGATAATTACAATCCCTATGTTTTGCAGCCCAAGCCCGGTGTCCCTAATGAGACGGAGTTGAATTACCGGCATTCGTTTACGCCTAGGCTGGAGGGCAGCGGCACATTTCAGGAGCTGCTGGTGGAAACGAACCGGCGCAGGTTCGGTCGCGACGGCACCATGTATCCCGGACAGCGTTATAGTCGCAGCACCATGCGTTATGCGACGTTCGGCGACCGCGCTAAGGATTCCCTAGCGGAGTGGTATACCGACCCGAAGTCGCAGGCCGTGGTTGTCCGCATATCCTGGGGCAAGTTGCTGGTAACCGATCCCTCCAGCCGACGCGTGTTTTTTGGATTCGACAACCAAAGACATGTGGTCACCGATGCCAGCGCGGGGATTGAAATATCGCTATTCGAATTGAAACAGACCGGAGCCGGACAGGGTATGAGT
>JAOAPL010000161.1 GCA_025462925.1 Acidobacteriaceae bacterium | reverse complement strand
GGTCAAGAAAAAGCACGGCGAACTGGTAGTCCTTGTGGCGCTTGGCGCGGGAGAGACAGTTCTGCAAACGGTCGACGAAGAGCGTGCGATTCGGCAGCTTGGTTAGCGCGTCATGCAAGGCATCATGGACTAGAAGTTCGGCGATGCGTTTCTTCTCGGTGATGTCGGCTTGTGAGCCGACAAGCCGGTTCATCACGCCGTTGTCGCCGCGAACGGCGATGCCGCGCGTGACCATCCAGCGATATGCGCCATCTTTGTGCAGCACGCGATACTCGCCTTCATAGTGGTCAGTCTGCGATTCAATGTGGCTGGCGATGTCGGCTTGCAGCGCGGCGATGTCGTCGCTATGGACGCGGTTAAGCCATTCGTCCGGTGTGGAACCGATCTCGTGGTCGCTGTAGCCAAGCATCTCTTTCCATCGCGGCGAGAAATAGACGCGATTAGTCCTGAGGTCCCAGTCCCACAAGCCGTCATTGGTGCCTTTCATCGCCAGCGAGTATCGCTCTTCGCTTTCGCGGAGACGGTCTTCGATGTGGCGCTGCTGGGCGTTATGACGCGAGCTGATGAGAATGCCGTTGATCAGCGGATCATTGAGCAGGTTTTTGCCGATGCATTCCAGCGGGCACCACGATCCGTTCTTGTGGCGAAAGCGGCAGACGGCGGCAAGGATCTTTCCCGGCTCCGCTGCGAGGTCCGCGAAAAGTTTGGTGATGGCCGCGAAGTCGTCGGGATGAAGAAGGTCGAACGATTGCCGACCGATCATCTCGCCCGCCTCGTAGCCGAGAACGTCGCGCACCGACGGACTTTGGAATTTGATGGTGCCATCCACCGTGAGAACGGCGATAACGTCAGGCGAATGGCTCAGTAATGCGCGAACGTAGGCATCGGAGGCGCTATGAACGCCGGAGTTCATTGGAGCGATACTGGCTTTCGATATTGGCTTGGTTACCAATGCGGTGTCCGAAGGCGAAGTTGTACAGACCAACTTAGCATTGTTGTTGCCGAGATGGGCAGAGGAAAGTGCTGCGGGGAGTTGCGAAAGTAAACACAGGTTCCGGAACGTCGTGTCCTGATTTCGTAACAAACTAGCTGGGCCAAGGCTGCCGGCGGGCACGCCGTTCAATGTGTATGGCCTTGCAATATCATGGAGTGCATCCATTCCCAAAATGGCTTGTTCCGAATTCGTAAATTATCCCGTCCGCTGCGAGGTATCGTGCTCAGGATGCATCCAAGTTCGCGTTCAGCCCCGGCGGCTAGAAAGCCGTGGATTTGGAGCGATCCCGTTGCGACGAACGACATTCGCACCTGCACCCCAAAACCTTACCCTCCAGACGTCAGATCCGCGCGTTCGATTGGCGCTCACGCTGCTGCAGAAAAACGCGATGGCTCCTTCGGCTCGGATCAGCGACATAGCGGACGAACTGCATATCTCCAGCACCCACCTGCGGCACCTCTTCAAACGGGAAGTGGGCATGACGCCGACGCATTACGTCAAAGTGCTTCGCCTCCAAGAAGCCAGGAAACTGCTCGAAACTGCCCTTTTATCTGTGAAGGAAGTCATGGCTGCGGTGGGCTTTTCCGACCTCAGCCACTTCGTGCGCGACTACAAGGCGCAATACGGCGTGACGCCCTCTCAAAGTCGCACCTTTACCAAATAGCTTAACTTCCGAGCACTTGGTGTGCTCGCAATTTCCGCCAATGAATAGCCGTTTTGGCCAACGAAGATCGCTTGCGTTCGGTGACGCGCAAATCTACCCTTGTTTCTCTTAATTTCCGATAATGAATAGCCGTTTCCGCAAACGGATATCGACTGATAGACAGCAAGAGTCCAACCTTCGCGAACAGGCGACCAATCTTGCGAGCTATATGAAGTACCAAGTCCTTCTATTCCGATGCCCCGAGTGCGACAGGCCAATTCCCGTCATCCATTCTGGAGCATTGGTCCCAAACCCACTGGAAATAGGCTGCTGCCGTTGGGAATGCTGTAGCTGGACAGGGATAGTTCTTCTGAATCGGGCGGAACAGGCCATTCCGATACATTGGATCGATAAGAAGGAAGCAGCTCCCTCGGGTGCGCTTCCTAAATGACCGCACACGAGCCAAGCCTAGGTGCCACCACTTAACTCACTTAACTTCCGATAGTCACCACTGACCAAGTACACCCTAAGTTTTCTGCCTATTGTTTACCTCTTTAATAACGGTATAATGCCGCTCTCCCCCAAGTAGAACGTTAAATTTCATGTCAACCGTGGCTCCTATTAAGACCGTAGTTGCTTCCAGCGCGCTGCCGCTGCCTCTAGTCGTCTTCTTCGAAGGCGATGAAGTGGCGAAGCGGACGTTATCTGGATTGCAGAAGTACCGGCGCATCTCGTTCGAGGCTTCAGAAAGCGCGCCTCAGGATGTGGAGCACATTGTTGTCCTGACGCGGGAAGCGCAGATGAGCGAGCAATATGATGCGCTGCGCAAGCCAAATGTCCGCGTCCTTGCGCTTGCCGACGCGCGATTCAAGGACCACCGATTCGACGGCGCGGTGTACGCCTACTTGCCGGCCGCGACTCCGGGAGCGCTGCTCGAGCGCATGATCGACAATGCCATCGACCACATTCAATTGCTCGCCAACCGCCGCGAGATCAATGACAGGTTGCAGGGCGCAACGCGCGAGATCCATGAGCTGAACCAGATTGGCGCAGCACTTTCCGCGGAACACAATACTGCGAAACTGCTGGAATTGATCCTGACGAAGGCGCGCGAGATCACGCAGAGCGATGCGGGCTCGCTCTATCTTGTCGAACAGGCCGAAGTGGAAGAGGCAGGACCAGTGCCGACGACTGCTGGTGAAGGTGGAACTATCACCGATCTACTCCCGAGCCCGACTATCGGAGCGGTTTCCAAGCTGGTGAAGCAGGATGAGAGCAAGAAGCGGCTGCGGTGGAAATTGGTTCAGAACGATTCCGTCGATGCCCCGTTCCGCGAACGAGTGATGGATATCAGCCCGAAATCCATTGCAGGATACGTGGCCCTAACGGGGAAGCACGTGAACATCGAAGACGCGTACCACTTGCCCGCTGATGTGCCGTATTCGATCAACCGGAAATTCGACGAGGACTCCGGATATCGCACCAAATCGATTCTCGCGATCCCGATGAAGAACCAGAAAGACGAGATCGTGGGCGTGCTGCAACTGATCAATGCCAAGCGCGAAATGAGCACCAAGCTGGATACGCTGTCAGTGGTGCTGCAGCAGGTGATTCCATTCACGGAGCGGCAACGCGCGATCGTGGAATCTTTGGCGAGCCAGGCCGCAGTCGCGCTGGAAAACAGCCAATTGTATGAAGCCATTCAGAGGCTGTTCGAAGGCTTTGTGCGCGCAGCCGTCATCGCCATCGAGGCGCGCGATCCTACCACCTCCGGTCATTCATTCCGGGTTGCCAACCTCACAGTAGCACTGGCGGAAGTTGCCGACCGCTCCGACGCGGGGCCGTTCGCGGACCTGCGCTTTACGCGCAACGAGATGAAGGAGATCCGCTACGCGTCGCTGTTGCATGATTTTGGAAAGGTCGGCGTCCGCGAAGAAGTGCTGGTCAAGGCCAAGAAGTTGTATCCGTCACAACTGGACTTGATCAACCAGCGATTCCAGTTTGTGAAGCGGTCAATGCAGGCGGAGATCCTGCAATCGCGACTGGACTACGTCCTGGAAAAAGGCCGTGACGAATATTTGCAGCAAGTGCCGCAGTTCGACAAAAAATTAGGCGACGAGTTGGCGGAGTTGGACGGCTATTTCGAAACCATCCTGAGATCGAATGAACCCACGGTGCTGGCGGAAGGCAACTTCGAACGACTGCTCGACATTGCGGCGCACCGGTTCCAGAACTTTGCGGGCGATGAGCAGAACCTGATCACCGATGATGAAGTGCGATTGCTGTCCATCCGAAAAGGTTCGCTGGATGACGCGGAGCGGTTACAGATCGAATCGCACGTCGTCCACACGTTCAAGTTTTTGCAGCAGATCCCGTGGACGAAAGAGATCAAGAGCATTCCCGCGATTGCGCGCGGGCACCACGAAAAATTGAATGGAAAGGGATATCCGTTCAAGTTGTCGGCGGTGGAGATCCCGATCCAAACGCGCATGATGACGATCTCCGACATCTTCGACGCCCTGTGTGCGGTGGACCGTCCGTATAAGCGTGCTGTGACTTTGGAGCGCGCGCTGGAGATATTGGGATTTGCCGTGAAAGACGGTGAAGTGGATCCGATGCT
The DNA here is from genome assembly GCA_025462925.1 of Acidobacteriaceae bacterium. Classification (GTDB taxonomy): domain Bacteria; phylum Acidobacteriota; class Terriglobia; order Terriglobales; family Acidobacteriaceae; genus JAICLA01. The sequence goes on along the minus strand of JAOAPL010000161.1, from coordinate 3,630 downwards.
GTTCGAATTGTTCAAGGAAGCAAAAGTTTGGGAGCGGTGGAAGGTAGAGCCGTACCCTTACTGATTTTCGACGTAAGACCCTGGGAGTTAACACCGTGAAGGTCCCCCCGGATCCACGCAGATCTAGATGGCTATTGTGTGCCGTGCTGGCACTCGCGCCTTGTGCTGCGAGCATGCATGCCCAGGATCCGACTGTCCAAAGACGCCCAACTGCGCCGGCAACAGAAGTGGGTTCAGCGCGATTGGAAGAAAAATTCCCAACACAACAGGCCCGCGCACTTCCCGAACCACCCAGCATGCGTTACGCGGAGCTGAGGAGATCAGTACCGGCGCGTCTGGTGTTACCGCGGCTCGACTCCAAACCTTACATTGAGGAAGACGAACGCCAAATACGAAATGGCGAGCGCCGAATCCGCGGCGGTGTGATGCGCCAGGTAAAGATTTCGCCTGATAAAGATGGCGAATGGATCGAAGTAGAGCCGGGCACGCGAGTGTGGAGGTTGGAAATAGTCTCGCCGGAAGCGCGGGGATTGCGATTGCATCTGGCGAATGTTGTGCTCGGCAGCGGAAGCCAACTCTTTATTCATGACGGCAACGCGTCAAATGCAACTGATGTTTACCAGAGCCCAAATGTCCCCCGAAGCAGAGAGATCTTTTCGTCGCCGACGAGGGCGGAGTCGATCACCATCGAACTGGTGCGACAGGGAGAGGCGCAAACCTCCGGCGGCACGCTGGAGATTGTTGGTGTAGGCCATCTTTATCGTGGGGTTTCGGACCCGACTACGATCGTGCCAGCCGGCGCGTGCAATCTGGATGCGAGTTGCTATCCGGATTGGGACCACACTGGAGATTCGGTGGGCCGAACGAATTATGTAAGCGGCCAGTACGTCTATTATTGTTCCGGGGCGCTGATCAATAACAACAGTGGAGATTTCAGTCCGCTGTTTTTGACCGCCGCACATTGCGGAATCGACAGCACCACAGCTGCTTCGTTAAACATACTCTGGAAATACAAGACGATCTCATGCAATGGCCCGGAGAACTATGGGCCATCAACGAATGGCGCAAACTTTTTGGCAACTTCGGCGGGCAGTGATTCGACACTCTTGGAAATCACCGGTTCACTGCCTTTGGGATTGACGTGGGCAGGATGGTCAATCGCAACGCCAAACGTTGGAGATGCAATCACCGGGATCCACCATCCGGAGACGTCATACAGAAGGATCTCATTCGGCAACACCATTGCTGATAATCCCAGCCAACCGCAGTTTCACGCCGTGCGGTTTACCGGCGGGACAGTTGAGCCGGGGTCATCGGGATCGCCGCTCTTCAACGACAAGCACGAGATCATCGGCCAGCTTTATGGCGGCAACGCCTCGTGCGGCACTCCTAGCGGCGAAGTGATCTACGGAAAGCTCGCGACCTCTTATTCGTTATTCAAGGATGCAAGTGGCAACAACTATCTTGAGAGCGGGCTGGGAGATGATCGGTTTGGGGATATCAGTTCGCGTCTTCTAGCTCCGGTGATACAGACCGGCACGACTGACAAGCTGGTTCTGAGAGTGGGACATGATGATTGGTTCCGCGTCACGGCTCCCGATCATTATGTGATTCGAACCAGCATCGCGCAGTCAAGCGGTTTTAATCAAATCCAGGCGGAACTTTATCGCAATTCAGAGCCGACGCCAGTTGCCACGAGCAATTACGGGAGCATCAACTATACGGTTAATGGGAGTGGCGATACCTATTACCTGCGACTGTTCTTGCCCAATGGAGCGGTCCGCGATAACTATGCGCTCGCGTACTCGATCGGAGAGCCTCCGGTTCCTTATGTGACGACGTATTCGCCATATAACTACAACACTGCCGCAGATTTTGTCTTTTCGGGCTTTCTGACTGCAAACGGCGCGTCTGGGACATATTGGTTTGAGTACTCAACCGAACCGGCTTTCGCCAGTTCGCAGAACAGTCCTCCGGTGACCTTCACGCCAGACATGAATTTTGCTCCTTTCGTACGCTTTGCACCTCCAGCGTTGGCCGAAGATACAACGTACTATTTTCGCCTAATTGCATCGAACGGACTCACGACGACAAAAGCAAATATTGCGAGCTTCCATACGTTTTCAGGGGTGCTGACGTTCTCTCCTGCAAGTGGACTGGTCTTTGCCACGCAGAAGATCGGTACCACTAGCGACCCGCAGTTCCTAACGATCGCTAATATCGGCCAAAAGGGGCTAACGCTCAATCCCGGTTCTTCCAATTTCGGATTTATTCTGGCTTCCGGGTGTCCTACCACGATCGCTCCGGGAGCCAGCTGTCAAATCGCGATCAGCTTTAAGCCCAATTATTTTGGATTCAATCAAACGTCGATCTTTTTGTCTTCGAGTGCTGGTACCCAGTATGTCCAGCTGACCGGAACGGGCAAGGGCGCTTATGCCTGGGTGTGGCCGCTTTGTGCGCGTGGTGCGGAATTTGGAAACGTGATCGTGAATCTAGCCTCCATGCCGCAGATGCTTACGCTTCAGAACTCGGGAAACGATGTTATGGATTTGACTAGCATCCAGATTGGCCCAGGGTTTAGTCAGACCAACAACTGCCCGGCGTTCTTGTCAGCAATGAGCACCTGTAATTTCTGGGTCTCAGCAAAGCCAGATCATTCAGGTCCGTACACCTCTGTGCTGTACCTAAGCAGCTTTGCCGGAGGGCTTAATGAGGTCTCTCTTTATGCCGTCGGCTTGGATTTCCAAATGGTTCTCAATCGGCCTAGTCGGCCGAGCCGTCCGACCACGAATGTTACCCCCTCAGCCCAGAGTGCTGCGTACCAGGTGACATTGACCTCGATAGGTCCAATCTCCGCGCCGGTTTCGCTTGGCTGTTCGGGCGTACCGGCTGGCGTTAGTTGCCAAGTGCAGCCCGCAACGGTAAACCTAAATGGCAATTCGGTAAACGTAAGCGTTGTTGTTGGAATCAATAGGAGTACCGCGCCATCCCGTGTGATGCGGTTGCACCGGCGCGAGGTCAAGCAGGAGGATTTTGCGTTGAAGGTCTCCGCGACAGTTGGTGGTGCCACACGCAGTTTAAACATTCCCGTCACGCTCAGTAGGGAATAACCCGAGAACCCTTTCACCACAGAGACGGAGGCACAGAGGATGCTTAAGAAAAGGTTTGGACTACTGTTGACTCTGTGCTGTTTCGCGCAGGTGTGCTTTGCCCAGAGTGCGGCGACTGCCACGGTGGTGGTGCCGATCACCAAGGAGCCCTCTCATCATCTGGTTTTTGAGAATGAGTACGTGCGCGTGTTCAAGGTGGAAGTGGCGCCGCATGCAGAGACGCTGTATCACAAGCACGATGTCGATTATGTGTTTGTGACGCTGGGCGATTCGGATGTTGAGAGCGTGCGCCTGGGCGAGCCGCCGGTGCGATTGCAATTGAAGGATGGCGAGACGAGGTTCACGAAGGGCGGGTTCGCGCACAAAGCGGTGAACAGGAGTGATAAGCCGTTCGTGAATGTGACGGTGGAGTTGAAAAAGGCCAAGCCCGCACAGGTGGAGATCGCATGCAATGTATGTACGAAAGTGTGGCGCCAGTCCAAGCCTAAGGCGTCTGTAAAAAAAGAGACGTTATATGAGA
>JAOAPL010000152.1 GCA_025462925.1 Acidobacteriaceae bacterium | reverse complement strand
TGGGGCTTCGATGCGGAGATTCTGTTTTTAGGCAGAAAATTCAAATTCAAGATCGAAGAGGTCCCGGTGGAATGGGCCAATGATCTGCGCTCGAAGATCAATCCTATTCGCGATGGTTTCAGCATCGTTTGGGACATGGTGCGGGTGAGAAGTTATTCGTTACGCGGTATGTATGACCATCTCAAGCCAGCGGAAGCAAGGCGAGTCGGCATTCCGCAGTAAGTTACGCTTTACGATGCCGCCGCCCGGCGAATCAGCATCGGCTTATCCAGCACCCGCACGCCGAGTGCGTGGTCATAAGTGAGTGTCTGAGTTTCCGAGCATATCCCGCACAACCAGAAATGTTCCACCTTGCGGACCGGCTTGCGCCCATTCACAAGGACGGGACCTTCCATCTCAATCTTGAAGAGTTTTCCTGAACGCAGGTAGCGGAGCGTAGTGGAGCAACTTGGGTTCGCGCACTTGGAGAGCATACTTGCCTCCTGGAGAGGACAGATTTTAATTTTCCGGAAGGGTTCTTACTTCAGACCACTATGAGATGCTCACAGTCTCTGAAAAGTCTTGTGGAAAACTACAAATAAATGATGCGCCTGTTTCAATTCTGCCGCAAGCGCATATTGCGAATTTAATTATTCCGATTTTAGTATGTCGCTACTTGGCGCATTGTGAGTTGCTGCTTCGCTTCATCTCTTGATCCGCGCAAGGTGGACACCAAACCAGTTTTGTTCATCCATCCATGTCTGCTCCAGTTCAAACCCTCCCGCCGAAAGGATTTCGCGAACCATTGCCGGCGTGAACTTATAGCTGTTTTCCGTATGGATCGTCTCTCCACGGCGGAAGCGCACGCGCATGTCGATCTCAGATATGTTCACGGTTTGCGCGCGCAAGCTTTCAAGGTGCATTTCGATCCGTGATTTCGCCGCATTCCAGATCGCCCAATGGCGGAAGGCAGTCAAGTCAAAATCGCCGCCAAGTTCGCGATTGATCCGCGCCAGAATATTCAAGTTAAATCGCGCCGTGACACCCTGCTCGTCGTTATAAGCGGCCAGAAGAACGGCTTCATCTTTGACCATATCGGCGCCCAGTAACAGCGCATCGCCCGGAGTGAGTGATTGGCGGATGGTCTTCAAGAGCACGCCTGCCTCATCCGGTTCAAAGTTTCCAATGCTGGAGCCGATATACAGCACCAGTTTGCGTCCCGGAGTGCCGCTCAATTGCGACAAGCCCGCCGAGTAATCTCCCACCAGCGGACGCACTTTCAACGCCGGAAATTCCGATTTCAACGTGTCGCGCGCAATCTCCAGCGCTGAGGCGGATACATCGATCGGATAAAACGTCGTACTCATCTGCTGCCTGAGTAATGCCTCTATGATGACTTTGGTCTTGCTGGCCGTCCCTGCACCCAACTCAATGAGCGTCAAACCCGGGCCGGCGTCTTTCAGCATTTCACTTGCATGCTGAGACAGGATTGTTCGCTCAGTGCGGGTCAGGTAGTACTCCGGCAGTTCCGTGATCTGTTCAAAGAGATCGGAACCGGCTGCATCGTAAAAAAGACGCGGAGGCAGACGCTTTGGCGAAGCGCTCAAGCCGGAGATCACGTCCTCGGCGATAGGTGACACTGCAGGGAGAAGCTGGTTTTGCGCCAGTGGATTCATATCAGTAGTTAATCTTTCGCCAATCGGATTCCTGAAAACTGCCAACGTGCGTGTGCCGGAAAGAAGTTTCTGTAACTTGCCCGCATGTGAGACTGCGATGTCGCGCATGATCCACCACGCAGTACGTACTGGTTGCACATAAACTTGCCGTTGTACTCGCCCAGCGCGCCAGCAGCAGGCTTAAATCCCGGATACGGCGAATAGGCACTCTGCGTCCACTCCCAAACGTCTCCGAAGATCTGCACTGGACCCTCTCCCGCGTCTTTATCCGATGTGGCAACCGGATGAAACGTTCCATTTTCCAGAAAATTTCCTTCGACCGGCGCCTGTGCCGCAGCGACCTCCCATTCGGCTTCGGTCGCCAACCGCGCTTCCGCCCAGCGCGCGAAGGCGTCTGCTTCAAAATAGCTAACGTGACAGACAGGCTCATTCAAGCTGACCACGCGCATTCCAGCGCAGGTGTAATCCCACCAGTTCTCTCCGCGGCGCTCCCAGTACAGTGGAGCCTCCCAGCCCGGTGTTCGCACCGTCTCCCAACCTTCTGACAACCACAGATCAGGGCGGCGATAGCCATCGTCAAGGATAAACTGCATGTATTCCACGTTGGTGATCAGTCGCGATGCCAATTGGAAATCCTGCAAATAAGTTGTATGCCGCGGGGTCTCGTTGTCGAATGAGAACCCTTGGCCCTGATGCCCAATCTCAAAATTTCCTGCAGGATAGCGGTGCCACTTCAGCCGAGGTACGTTGCCATTTGGCGCTTTGGATGGGCTTTCACAAAACGGCGGACGCAACGAGTTCGACCACAGCCCATGTTTCATGTCCGTTACGATAAGTTCCTGATGCTGCTGCTCATGCTGCAATCCCAAAACCACGAGGTCAGACAATTCCGCTGACACATCGCCCTCCAGCAGCTTCAGCATCGCGTCATCCACATACCGCCTGAACGCATAAACGTCATCCAGGCTGGGACGCGAAAACACACCGCGTTTGTCCCGCAGGGGACGGTCGCCCACCGCGTTGTAATAGGAATTGAATAGATTGCGGTACTCGGGATCGATAGAACGATATTCAGCCAGATGTGGCGCAAGGATAAACGTTTCGAAAAACCACGTAGTGTGCGCCAGATGCCATTTCACAGGACTGGCGTCCGGCATCGATTGCACCATACAGTCCTCGGCGGAGAGCCCTGCGCAGAGTGCCTGCGTAGCCTGCCGCACTCGGCTGAACTTCTCTGCCAGTCCGACCGGCTGTTTCGGTCCGGAGTTCCGGCTTTCGACTGTTAAGGGTGACGAGGGTTGTGGGGTCACTGTAAGTGTCATACCTTAATCACTGCTCATTCCAGAGAACGTATGCTTAAGAACCTTTCTTAGATGTTCGGGCTGCCAGAAGGCGACATTTTATCCTTATTAGAGAGTGGACGGTTCTCAGAAGCGTAAATTTGCCGCTATCCTTTAATTTGGCTACACTCGAATTTGACTGTGATTGTCACCGTGGGGGCCTTAGCTCAATGGTCAGAGCAAGCGGCTCATAATCGCTGGGTTGTAGGTTCGAGTCCTACAGGCCCCACCAAAAATAGAATAAATGGCGGGTGAGCGCGGAGCGAGCGCTGGAAAGGCGCGAGCAGAGCGCGAGGGTGAAGCAGCTTTGCTGCGGAACCCTCATATAAAAGCCCAATCGGCACATAATCGATGGGTTGTAGGTTAGAGTCATACAGGCCCCACCAAAATAAATGGCGGGTGAGCGCGGGACAGCCGCGTAGCGGCGAAAGTGACTAGCCCACCGCGTAAGCGGTGGGTAAACTGAAACGAGGAAATCGAGCGCCAGCCGCGCGACACCGCACCCGGTGCCCGTACGCCGCTTTCTCATGAACGACTTGGCGCTTTCCTAAGTGGAGCCGTCACGGGCGGGATTAAGTTCGGGGAATTGCCGTTGATGCCCGTATGGATATATGGGCTCTCGCTCGCTCGCGGCATCCAATCGCTCGACCTGCTTCTGCGTCAGGTTCCATCCGACAGCGCCTAGATTCTGACGTAACTGCTCTTCATTTCGTGCGCCGATAATGACGTTGGACACCGTCGGTCGCTGAGGTCCTGGGTAGCCTTGCTATCTCTTGACCTGGTGGAGCATGAAACCTGCGCCCAGAAATGCGATGCCTGCGAGCGCAGGAAAAAGATTGCCCCACGATGTGCCGCAAAGCAGCACCGAATCCTTCGGATTTCGAGGATTAAAAAAGACTGGCAACGCTAGTGCCAACTGCATACGCGGCAATGGTTCGCTCCGCGTGTTCACGGCTCCAGCTGCCAATCTGGCCATATTGCAGCCGGGTTCCTTTGTACTTACTGCCCTCGACGAAGTACTCGAATTCTATGGAGGGTGTAAAGCCTTTGCCTCCTTCC
>JAOAPL010000126.1 GCA_025462925.1 Acidobacteriaceae bacterium | reverse complement strand
GGACCGGTGGGCGATAGACGACCGTTGATTTCCACCATGGGCGGTTTTCCCGGCGAGAAGAACAGGTCGCTGATTTTTGTAGAGCTGCGCAACATCCCAGCCAATAAGGCCGGAGTAGAAATGGTGGCCGGAGTTGGAGCTGGAGCAGCGGCGGCGGCGGCGCTCGGTGTCCTTGCCGGTATTGGAGTTGGAGCAACTGTGGCTGCGGCCGGCGCCGGAGCTTTTGCAGGTGCGGGAACTGGAGCAGCAGTAGCCGCAGCCGCTGGACTTGGATTAGCGCCGGCAGGAACTGGAGCATTGCTGGAAGATGACATGGCGGCCTCGAACGTAGTCGACTTAAATTGTCGCAGAGGCAAAGCAAAATTAGTCGGGGAGCAAAATAGTCCCGGTTACCGAGGTCACGTGGAAAGTTCAGAGTGGGAATGCCTAGTGAAAAGGCGAGCTGTTACTCGCGAGGACAGTTAGGGCGGCTGCCCCTAATACTTACAACACGGGACTCTTGTCCGCGATGAGTTTGCCAACTCTCCGCACAAACTCCTCCGCCGCCATATCTTCCGTCTTCTCTTTCCCTCTAGTACGGACATTCACCTTCCCCGCTTCAGCCTCTTTGTCCCCCACGACCAGCATAAACGGGACCTTCTGCATCGCGTGCTCGCGGATTTTTGCGTTCATCTTTTCGTTACGCGCATCGACTTCGACGCGCACACTTATGCTGGGGTGCCCCACTTCTCGCCGGTGTTGCGAGAAGTGGGAGGAATCCGAGCCACGGAGCATCGCAGCAACTTTGTTCGCATACTCAACGTGGCGTTCGGCAATCGGGATCAGCACAACCTGCACCGGCGAGAGCCATACCGGGAACGCTCCCGCATAGTGCTCGATCAGCACGCCGAAGAAACGTTCGATTGATCCATACAGCGCACGATGCACCATCACCGGCTGTTTGCGGGTGCCGTCTTCCGCTACGTATTCCAATCCGAAACGAGCCGGCAAGTTGAAATCGAACTGTACAGTTGAAAGCTGCCACAGCCGGCCGATTGCATCCACCAGCTTAATGTCAATTTTCGGGCCATAAAACGCCGCCTCACCTGGAATCGTTTTGTATTCAATGCCAAGCCGCTTCAGAACTTTCTCCAAAGAAGCCGTCGCCGTATTCCACTGCTCTTCGCTTCCGACAAAGCTCGCACGTTGCGCCGGGTCCCACGTCGAAAGTTCCGTAATGAATTGATCGAAGCCAAAATCCTTCAGCACGTCGCGCGCAAACTCAACGCAATCGGCAATCTCTTTTTCAATCTGCTCGGGAGTACAAAAAATGTGCGCATCGTCTTGCGTGAAACCGCGCACCCGTAACAGCCCATGCATCACGCCGGAGCGCTCATAGCGATACACCGTGCCCAGCTCGCCCAGCCGCACCGGCAAATCACGATACGACTTCAGCGAGTCCTTATATATAAGAATGTGTCCGGGGCAATTCATCGGCTTCAGGCGATACTCAGCGTCGTCGAGCTCCATCACGTCAAACATGTTCTGCGAGTAATAGCCCTCGTGCCCCGAGGTCTGCCAAAGCTGCTTGCGCATCACATGCGGCGTGTACACCAGCGAATAGCCGCGCTTGATGTACTGGTCGCGCATCCAGTCTTCCATTTCTTTGCGGATGATCCCGCCCTTGGGATGCCAGAAAATCAGCCCCGGCCCCGCCAGCTCCTGAATGGAAAACAGATCGAGCTGCTTGCCCAGCACTCGATGGTCGCGCTTCTTGGCCTCTTCGATCTGATGCAGATAATTATCGAGATCTTTTTTCGAGAAAAACGAAGTCCCATAAATCCGCTGCAGCTGCGGATTTTTCTCGTCTCCCAGCCAGTACGCCCCGGCAATATTCAGCAGCTTGAACGCCTTGATCTTCCCGGTAGACGGAATATGCGGCCCGCGGCAGAAGTCGAGAAACTTGCCAGTCTTGTAAATCGAAATCTTTTCATCGGGCTTGGTGAACTGCTCGATGAAGTGGCACTTCATGAAGTCGCCTTCGCCTTTGAAACGCTGCAAGCCTTCATCCCGTGGCAAGAACTCGCGCGCATACGGCAGGTTCTGCTGGACGAGTTCTTGCATCTTCTTTTCGATTTTTTCCAGGTCCTCCAGCGTAAACGGCGTCGGACGATAGAAGTCGTAAAAGAAACCGCTTTCAGTCGCAGGCCCGTGGCCGAGCTTGACCTCCGGAAACAGTTCCAGCACAGCCGCCGCCAGCAAGTGAGCGGACGAGTGTCGATAAACTCCCAGCGCCTCGGGGTCTTTTTCCGTGAGGATGCGCAGGTCAGTGTCTTCTTCTAATGGCCGGGTGAGGTCGATCAGATCGCCGTTGGTCTTAGCGACGAGCGCTGCGTCGGCCAGCCTGGGGCTGATGGACTTCGCGACATCGAGCGCAGTCGTGCCTTTGGGCTGCTCCTTATCGCTCCCGTCGGGGAGTTTGATGTGAATGTTGTCTGACATGGAATGAGTTCAGTTTATGGGAGCGGGAAATGAGGGTCAAACCAATGGCGCGCGAGCTACCGCTACATGTCAAGGAGGAGGATTCAGTTCTCAAGAACACTGGGGATCAAGATTGCGATCCTTGACCCCCAACACGCAGCTCGTTGACGTGGCTAGCTGTTCGCCTTATTTAGTACCTCGTACTTGGCACGGAGCACGATGTGGGCACACTGAATCCAATACTCGGTGTCCGCTCCAAGACTGTTCACAACCTTCGCCGTTTTCACTTTGTTCAGGAGTGCTTTGTATAGTTCCTCGGCAGCAACCTTGAACACCTCTTTGTAATTCGCCGTCCAGTAGTATCGGTCGCCTTTCAATTCCAGCAACTCCCTGAACGCAGCGGCAATCGGCAAAGACGCTGCCAAGTCCATTTCATGTTCAGTCGAGAAATTTGTGCCCGGTCGAGTATAGAGCTTGCCTCCCTTGGTTTTCTTTACGGCCCTTATCTTGCCGAACTTGCGCCCTTTGACGGCATCGCCCTTGCTGAACTCTGACTGGATGAACTCTGGCAGCGTGATGACAGGCGTGCCGATCGGAAGCAGGAAGCTTGAGGGCTTTAGCCCCTGAGGCACGTCATCGAGCTCGAATCTGTTACACGCGGAAGAATACGGGTATTGCTTGGCGCTCAGCACGAGTCGCCGCTTCACCGGATTCAGGGCGATGTACTCCTGGACACGACTGAGGTGCTCCGGGTCATAAATCCGCACTTCTGAAAATCCTCGTTGCCAGACCGGTGGCCTGAACCCGAACTGTTTACCGGCACGGAAGGCGAATCCGCCTTTGATGAATTGAGCCGCGCGTTCAATGGTGACTTCGGGGCCGATTGTGATGAGGACGTGAAAATGGTCAGGCATAACCACAAAGCTATGCAGTAGATATTTCCGCTCCAAGCGATAGTGGTACAAAACCTCAATGAAAAGGTTTGCAGAGCGCTCGGATTGAAGCAGATTGCGTTTTCCCGCGATTGATGACGTCACGAAGAAAGTCCGCAGAGTTGGAGGAATAGCCGATGGTCCGGCGTGACGACTGGGGATTGCCATGAGCGAGATTGTCGCGTTTGGATACGAAATAAAGATGTGACGAGTGTCACAATCCAAAATCGTGATGCCCAGAATGGGACGGCCCCACAGCGGCTAAGGCCGCTCTTATCTTTAACTCATCTTTCGGCACGTCTAAAGACGTGCCCTGATACAAACCTCCTTGGCACGGATTCGGAAGCGAGTTTGCATGCGCAGGATTTTTCTCGGTTTGCTGGTTGTATCAGGGCATGCCTTTAGGCGTGCCGCAGTGGTCGGCGTTGTAATTACGCCTTTAGGCGCTGAGGGCCCTTAGAGGCTAAGGCCTAATCAGCCTTGGTACTGCTCGTCGCTGACTTTTTCCATCCAATTGACCGTCTTGCCATCGAGCTGCTCCTGAATAGCGAGATGGGTCATCGCCGTGGTGGGAGCGGCCCCATGCCAATGTTTCTCAGCAGGAGGGATCCAGACCACATCACCCGGCCGAATTTCCTCGATTGGGCCTCCCCAACGTTGTGCGCGGCCGCAGCCAGCCGTCACGATCAGGGTCTGGCCCAGTGGGTGTGTATGCCATGCTGTCCGGGCGCCCGGCTCGAAGGTGACACTCGCGCCCACTACACGCGCCGGAGCGGGCGCACTAAACAAAGGATCAACCCGCACCGTGCCGGTAAAATACTCGGCCGGTCCTTTGCCGGAAGCTTGCGAACCGACTCTCTTGATGTCCATCTTTTGAATTCCTTCACATGATTGGGTTGTGATCTGATGATCCTATCGCTGATTTGGTGATCCATCGCGAGGGCTCGCGGGTGCCCCACATCTCGTGTCGTTCGAGATGTGGGAACGGTTGATAAAACCTGTGGGACAAAAAATCAAACGCCCCGGTAGTCTGCCGGGGCTTGGGGAGTGCCAGTCGGTACGCCACCTATCAGAGGCGATTGTAGCAAAGTGAAGTCTTCATTAACGCGATGTCATCCCGAACCTGACTGAAAGTCAGGAGAGGGATCTCACGATGCGACGGTAACGGCAGCGGCGTGGGCAGGATCAGCAAATGAAGCCGGCGCATACTGCAGTTTCGGCCTCTCAGACGACATCGCCGGTGCAAGCTGACGTCAGCCCCCTCTCCTGTCTGCCTTCGGCGGACGGGTTCGGGATGACAATCAC
>JAOAPL010000059.1 GCA_025462925.1 Acidobacteriaceae bacterium | reverse complement strand
AGCGTTCAAAGCCTTGCCGTCGCGCCCAGTGATGTAAACGGTTGTACCGGCTTTTACCAGCGCCGAGGCGATAGCAAATCCAATGCCCCGACTGCCTCCGGTTACCAGCGCGACTTTGCCGCTTGCTGATTCGGGCGTTATCGATTTCTTTCCTCGCGCCATCAGAAGCCGTTATTGCTGCGTGCGCGAATCAGGGAGAGAAACTCTTCGCGTGTCTCGTGCTCATCTCTGAAAGCGCCGAGCATGGAGGAAGTGACCGCCGATGAATGTTGCTTTTCCACGCCGCGCATCATCATGCAAAGGTGGCGCGCTTCGATCACCACGCCCACCCCGATGGGGTTGATGGCGTTCTGGATGGTTTCAGCGATCTGCGTCGTCAACCGCTCCTGCACCTGCAATCTGCGGGCGAAGGCATCTACCAAGCGCGGAATCTTGCTGAGCCCGATGACCTTTCCTTTCGGAAGATAAGCGACATGAACCTTGCCGAAGAATGGAAGCATGTGATGTTCGCAGAGGCTGAACATCTCAATGTCTTTCACGATCACCATCTCGTCATAGGTCACGTCAAAGAGTGCATCGCGCAGAATCTTTTCCGGCTCTTCCTTGTAGCCTCGTGTAAGGAAATGCAGCGAGCGGTCAACACGCTCAGGTGTGTTCTTGAGGCCATCGCGATCGGGGTCCTCACCCAATCGCACCAGGACTTCGCGCATCAACTCTTCCAAGCTGGCGCTGGTTACAGTGAGTGGTTCGGCTGTTCTTTTCACAGGATGTGTGTTTCGCCTTTCGCTAGCGCTGGCGGATATCAACCCGCATATTCAAATGAGTTTTTGCTGGTCTCTTCGATACGGATTTTTTCAACTTTCGCCGAAGTGAATCCTTTTTGAAACCGGTCAAAAATCTCTACACAAAGGTTCTCGGTGCTGGGCACCTTGTCTCGGAATGCAGGCAAGCAATTCAAATTGGCATGGTCGAATGTGCTGATGACCTTGTTGTGAGCGAACGCATCCAACTCCGCCAGATTGCACACCATTCCCGTGCTGCCATCCACGGGGCCGCTCACCGTGACTTCCAGGGCGTAATTGTGTCCGTGTCCGTGAGGATTGTTGCACTTCCCATAGACCTCACGGTTCTCCGCCTCTGACAACTCATCGCGATGGAGCCGATGCGATGCGGGGAAATAGTATCGTCTTGTGAGATGAGCCTTCAAACGCGATCACTCCTCACCGTAGAAGTCTGCAAATAGATCCGGAGACTCATAGATCCGGACGCGATGCAGCTTGGCCATTTGCAACCGGGGCTGCAGGCGGTTCCAGACCGCAATCGCAAGATTCTCCGTCGTCGGGATCAGCTTCTTGAATTCGGGAACTTCTTTGTTGAGATGGCGATGGTCCATAGCGTCGACCACTTCGCGGTTCATCGTCTCTTTCAAATCCTTGAGGTCGACCACGAATCCTGTTTTCGCGTTGACTTCCCCTTTGACCGTGACCTCCAGCGTGTAATTGTGGCCGTGTCCGTTGAGGTTGCTGCACTTGCCGAAGACGCGCTGGTTCTCTTCCGGAGTAAAGTCCGGATTGTGGTAGTAATGCGAGGCTGAAAATTCCGCTTTGCGAGTGAGATAGATCATTAATGTCAGGTGGTTCCAACCAGTTTCGATGAACGGGTACAAACAAAAGTCGCAACAAGACGCGCAGATTAGAGCGCCAGCGAGTTCAGAAAGCCCCGACAGTGATTATTATAGGTGCAGATGATTAGAACCAAGCTATTTTCGGCTTTGGCGGTGCTTTCGTTGGCATTGGTCAGTGGATGTGATCGAGGAGAGCGACCGCAAATGATCGGCAAGCCCGCGCCCGAGTTTACGGTCAAGGACTCTGACAGGTCAGTCGCTCTGCGCGACTTGCGAGGCAAGATAGTTGTGCTGAATTTCTGGGCAACCTGGTGTCCTCCATGCGTGGAAGAGACGCCCTCTCTAGTGGCGTTGCAAGCCCAGATGAAAGACCGCGTTCTGGTGTTTGGTGTGAGCACGGACCAGAACGAGGCCGCCTATCATCGCTTCATAAAAGTTTACAACGTGAATTTCCTGACAGTCCGCGATTCTGAGCAAAACAGCAATCGACTTTACGGCACTTTCGCGTTTCCGGAGACGTACATCATCGATCGGGAAGGAATTTTGCGGCGGAAATTCATTGGGCCGGTGGATTGGACGAAGCCGGAGATCATTGAGTATCTGTCGAAGCTCTAGTTCGCTCTCACAGCCCGACCTTACGCAATCGCAGGGCATTCGCGATCACTGAGACTGAGCTCAGGCTCATGGCCGCTGCGGCCAGCATGGGGCTGAGCAGAATCCCGAAGAAGGGATAGAGCGCCCCCGCTGCGATGGGAACCCCAAGCGCGTTGTAGATAAACGCAAAAAATAGATTCTGACGAATGTTGCGCATGGTTGCGAGGCTGAGCCTGTACGCCCGCACAATCCCGCGCAGATCACCTTTGACCAACGTGATGTCGGCGTTCTGCATGGCGACATCTGTTCCAGTGCCCATGGCAATGCCCACGTCGGCCTGCGCCAAGGCTGGAGCATCGTTGATGCCATCGCCTGCCATAGCAACAACGCCATTTTTTTGTAGACGTTTTACGATCTCCAGTTTTTGCTCGGGCATGACCTCGGCCTCGACTTCGATAATGCCAAGCTGTGCGGCGACGGATTGCGCGGTGGCGCGGCTGTCACCCGTCACCATCACGATCTTGATCCCATGTGCGCGGAGTTCTCGTATCGCTTCCGGGGTAGATGCCTTGATGGGATCGGCAATGCCGATGAGACCGGCATCGCGCCCGTCCACTGTGACGTAGATGACGGAATTGGAGCGCGCCCGCATCTCTGCCTCTTTTGCCGCCATTGCGGAATCGCTAATTGCGGAGTTGTTGCCGAGTGTTGGCCGGCCGACTGTCACCTCTCTATCCTTGACCTTGCCGGTTACGCCTTGACCGGTGACCGAGCGGAAATCAGCGACTGGGAGGAGTTGTAGTCCGCGCTCTGCGGCGGCTTTCATTACAGCGGAAGCGATGGGGTGTTCACTCAATTGCTCCAGGCTTGCCGCGAGGAGCAGAAGTTCAGATTCGTCGATGCCGGGCGCAGGCACGATGGAAACCACGCGGGGCTTCCCTTCTGTGAGCGTGCCGGTCTTGTCGACGACGAGCGTTGTGATCTTTTCCATCGCCTCCAAGGCCTCAGCATTCTTAATCAGCACACCCGCTGACGCGCCGCGTCCGGTGCCGACCATGATGGCCATCGGCGTCGCCAATCCTAACGCGCACGGACACGCGATGATCAGCACCGCCACCGCGTTCACGAGCGCATTGGACAACTGCGGCGCTGGGCCCCAGAAATACCACGCAATAAACGTGATCACGGCGATGAGAATCACTGCGGGGACGAAGTAAGAGGCCACCTTGTCCGCGAGTCTCTGAATGGGCGCGCGGCTGCGTTGCGCCTCTGAAACCATGCGGACGATGTGTCCGAGTACGGTGTCGCTGCCGACGCGCTCGGCGCGAATGACCAACGATCCGGTTCCGTTCACCGTTGCACCGATGACGCGGCTGCCTGCGGATTTCTCTACAGGCATGGGTTCGCCGGTGAGCATGGACTCGTCGACCAGGGTTGTCCCTTCGATCACAACTCCATCGACTGGCACTCGTTCGCCCGGGCGCACTCGCAGCTTGTCACCGGGCTGGACCAATTCGAGTGGGATGTCCTCCTCGCTGGCATCGTGGCGAATGCGTCGTGCGGTCTTGGGAGCGAGATTGAGTAACGAGCGGATTGCTCCGCTAGTTCGACGTCGAGCGCGCAACTCAAGCACCTGTCCCATCAACACCAGCGCGACGATCACGGCAGCGGGCTCGAAGTACGTGGCGGGATATCCGTTGGGCATTCGCGCAGACTCAGGAAACAGCTGCGGAGCGAGTACCGCTACGAGACTGTAGAGATAAGCCGCGCCGGTGCCGAGCGCGATGAGGCTGAACATATTCAGCCGGCCAGTTACGAAAGATGTCCATCCGCGCTGGAAGAAAGGCCATCCACCCCAAAGGACGACGGGCGTCGCAAGCGCAAATTGCAGCCAGACGAAGCCACTGCCGGAAAACCATGCAGGCGTATGTACGCCGACAAACATCTCCGCCATGGAGATGACAAGCAGCGGCAAAGATATGAGGGCGGAGACGACGAATCGACGAGTCATGCTGCGGAGTTCAGAGTCGTCTTCTTCCCCGGCTTCGATCACACGCGGCTCCAGCGCCATTCCGCAAATGGGACATGAGCCAGGAGAGTCGCGAATGATTTCCGGATGCATCGGGCAGGTATATTCGACGCGACGGGTAGGAGTGGCTTGCTCTGGCTCGAGCGCCATGCCGCAAACAGGACAAGCGCCGGGCTTTGATTCACGGACCTCGGGATCCATGGGGCAGACGTAAGTAGTTGCTTTTGGCGCGGATTCAGCGGGCTTGGCTGCGCCTAGCTGCACCAGAGTTGGCTTGCCGCTACCCGCCATGTTGCGGAGGTTCGGTGGAGAGAAGAGATATCGTTGAGGATCAGCGCTGAATTTCTGGACACAGCCCTTGCTGCAAAAGTAATAGGACTTGCCACCGTGCTGAACGCTTCCGGCACTCTTCTCCGGCGCTACTTCCATCCCGCAAACGGGGTCAATCGCTTTGAGCTGCTTGTCTTCCAATGCGTCCTCTAGGTTGGATATGGATGCAGCGATTCCCTACACAGACACTTTCCTTTATATTTAGTTCACCAAAAGAAATCCAATCGAGGATGTTCATGACCGCAGTCGATGTCTGTTTTAAGTATGGGCTGGAGCCGGGAGAGTTGGAAGCACAAGCGTTGAACAGCGCGCGCGAGATCTACGGTATCCGCAAGATCACGTTTGATGAAAAAGAGAAGGTCGTCCGTGTGGAATACGATGCCACGCGTTTAACGGACAAGGCCGTGGCAAACATCCTGCGCCGGGCAGGGCTGGATATCCGCGAAAAGGTTCAGCTGGTCTGATTCGTTGCGGATGGGAGTGGCTGGGGGAAATGCAAAAGGGCATCCGGAAGAACCTCTGGCCGAAATTCTTTCCGAACACCCCAGTGCTGCGCCACTTCGTCTGCCCTAGTAATAGCAAGGGCGTTGCCAAACTCGCGATAGTGAAAATACAGGATTTAGCGGCTACAAAAGATGGTTTCGGCGGGAAGGATTTTCTCAGGCGAGTAAGAATTTCCTGTCAGCAAGCACCGGCAGCAACGCTGGCGTAAAGCGCTGACCCGCCTTGTGGTTCCTGGGCCGCTGATGTATATTTTTTAAAGAAGTTCCTTTCGCACCAATCCCACTGACAGTGCGCCCGTAGCTCAATGGATAGAGCATCAGACTACGAATCTGAGGGTTGTAGGTTCGACTCCTGCCGGGCGCACC
>JAOAPL010000018.1 GCA_025462925.1 Acidobacteriaceae bacterium | reverse complement strand
GCACTGCGTGCAATAAAGAGCGCGCCAAGGATCGGATCAATCACCTTGTTGTCATATTCGTTTTGCGGACATTCAGCGCGGAAGGTTCTCTGAAGTATTCCGCGAATTTGACCCGAATGGTTCAGGACACCACCGGCACCCACGATTCGGCCCGGAACGCCGTAAAGCCAAAGCTTTTGAATCACGACTAATGCAAGCTGGGCGAGTTGCTCTCCCGCACTATCCAATAGATCCAAAGCCAGTGCATCGCCCGATTCAGCGGCGGCGAGGACTCGCGGGAATAAGGCAGCAAAATCGGGAGCCGGATAGCCATTGGCGATGCCGGCAATCTCTTCCCGCAATGAAACGTTCCAGCCTTGTTGTATGGCCGTCAGCAACGCGGTTTGAGTTCCACCGTCGAGCGCGCGAAGGGCCGCGCTCACGGCACTCCGGCCAATCCAATTGCCGGAACCTTCGTCGGAGACGATCGGCCCCCAGCCTCCTGCGCGGGCGATTTCTCCGCGCTCATTGCGTCCATAAGCGATCGAGCCGGTGCCAGAAACGATCAAGACACCCGCACCGCCGTGAAAGGCGGCCTCGTGGGCGATGACGTTGTCTCCCACAACCGTAACGCCACCTGAAAGCAAACTCGTCAGCGTCTGAGTTGCCCACTCTACGACTTCGGGCTGTGATGCCCCGGAGATGCCGATGCACGATTGGCGAATGTCATTGGCCTTGGCGTTCGCAGCGTGGAGCGCACCACGCACTGCCGCTTGCAAAGATGCCGTTGCGGCTTCCCTGCCCACGCGTTGCAATTTGCACGTCCCCGCCGTGAACCGGCCGAGAATTTCCTTCTCATTAGCTATCGCACATTCCGTCTTCGAACCGCCAGCATCGATTCCCAGGTAAAGCGTCATCGGAGATATCTTTTATCACACCCGGGTCAGGATAGATTTGATCGGCCAAGAATTCATTCTTTCCTGCATAATGACGGCGGACTTTCATTTATTCGCAAATACCTATGGGACTAAGCACCCTCGATCTGTTTATTGTCGGCCTTTACCTGGTTGGGATCACTCTCTTTGGGTTGCGATTCCGCAACGCGGAGAAATCGCTCAAGAGTTATTTCCTCGCCGACCGCAGCGTGCCATGGTGGGCGATCGGGCTTTCGATCGTCTCAGCCGAGACGAGCACTCTCACCATCATCAGCATTCCCGGCCTGGCATACGACACCAACTTCAGCTTCCTGCAAGTAGTAATGGGCTACATGCTGGCGCGGATCGTGATTGTCCTTGTGTTTCTGCCGTCCTACTTCAAGGGCGAATTATTCACTGCTTATCAATTGATCGACCGCCGATTTGGAAAGCTCCTGCATCGCTTCACGGCCGGGACATTTCTCGTCACCCGGGCAGTGGCCGAGGGCGTGCGCGTTTTCGCGGTGTCCATCGTGGTGAACATCGCCATTGAACGATATCTATTGCAGTACATGTCGCGTGAAGCCAGCGTCATTGCGTCCATCGGCCTGGTCACCTTGCTCACCCTGATCTACACCTTCGAAGGTGGAATGACCGCAGTGATCTGGACCGACGTGGTGCAGATGGCGATCTACATTGGCGGGACGCTGGTTGGGTTCTTCACGCTGCTGCATCTTGTCCCCGGTGGATGGACAACGATTCACGAAACCGCATCCGCGGCAGGCAAGTTCCAGATATTCGATTTCGTTCCTTCGCTCACAAAGACATTCAACTTCTGGGCGGGCGTGATCGGCGGAACATTTCTCACCACCGCCAGCCATGGCACCGATCAGTTAATGGTGCAGCGATTGCTCTCTGCGCGCAATCAACGCGAATCCAAACTGGCGTTGCTTTCAAGCGGGGGCGCTATTCTCCTGCAGTTCTCGCTCTTTCTGCTGGTTGGCGCGGCCTTGTTCGTTTTTTACAAGATGTACCCTCCGGCAGTTCCCTTCGGCCGCTCCGACAGGATCTTCCCCATGTTTATCGTCTCGCAGATGCCGAGCGGTATTTCCGGGCTGCTGATCGCTGCGATCCTGGCTGCGGCGATGTCCAACCTGAGCGCGGCGCTGAACTCGCTCTCATCCACGACAATCATCGATTTCTATCTGCGCATTCGTCCGGAGGCGACCGAGAGGCAGCGGATGGCGATGTCACGCGCTGCGACCATCGTTTGGGGTTTGATCCTCTTTGGCCTCGCGATCGTGACGCAGTTCGGTGGACAACGCGTGCTCGAACTAGGACTGTCGATTGCCTCCGTTCCGTATGGCGGACTGCTCGGTGTATTCCTGCTTGGCGTGCTCACAAAACGCGCGAACCAGACCGGCGCATTGATCGGAATGGTTTGTGGGCTTCTCGTGAACTTATTTCTTTTCTTCGGGCCGCGGCTTCACCTGATGACCACAGTAGTCGCATGGACGTGGTATGTAACAATCGGTACCACGCTGACGTTTGTCGTCGGCTATCTTGCCAGTCTTATATTCAGCGATTCCGGTGATCCGGAGAGAGCAGTCGATGATGTCGCCGTCCACAGCAATGTCTAATCCCGCAACCGCTAGTAAGTCCGCAGACTTGGCGCGTGAATTAGGGCTGAGTGCTTCGGTTGCGATCGTGGTCGGCACCGTGATCGGCAGCGGCATCTTCCGCGTGCCCAGCACGATGATGGTGGCCGTCGGCTCACCGAAGATGGTCTATGCAGCGTGGATCGTGGGTGGCTTGCTCTCGTTTTTCGGCGCGCTAACGTATGCCGAACTCGGCGCAATGAAACCGCAAGCCGGTGGAGAATATGTTTACGTTCGCGACGCCTACGGCCCGCTCTGGGGATTTCTCTACGGATGGACGTGGTTTGCGGTGGCCAAACCCGCCTCTATTGCGACCATTACTACCGGCCTCACCGACGCATTGAGTGCGCTTCCGCACTTTGAGTTTCTCGCCAGCAAAGCGATGGGATTCACTTACGCGCAGTATGTCGCCATTGTTGCGACCATCCTGATTTCGCTGCTGAATTACTTCGGTGTGAAGAAGGCGGGCATCTTCCAAGTTGTTTTCACGTCGTTGAAGGTGCTGATGCTGATCGGCATCGCGGCGATCGGATTCAGCTACAGCGCTGGGTCATGGCAGAATTTCCACACGTCGATTCCTCCGTCACACTCGGGATTCATGATCGCATTAGTGGCCGCCCTCTGGGCTTACGACGGATGGAATGACCTGAACATGGTTGCGGGAGAGATCAGTAATCCCGTTCGCAATATTCCGTTGGGTTTGATATCGGGCGTGGCCATCGTCGCGGGCTTGTACATGTTGATGAACGCGGCGGTGCTTTATGTGCTTCCGGCGCAAGCAGTTGCGGGGGCGAAGAGTCCAGCTTCTGCGATGACGCAAGTGGTGCTCGGCGTAAGCGGAGCAGCCGTGATAACGGTTGGAATCGCGCTCTCTATGCTGGTTACGTTGAACGGCACTATCTTGAGCGGCTCGCGCATCCCGTTTGCGGTCGCACGCGACGGCTACTTCTTTCAGACACTGGCTACCGTCAATCCGCGGTTTCACACTCCATCGGTTTCCATCGGAGTGCAAGCGGTGCTTTCGATCATTCTTCTGATGGCGGCCGCAAGTTTTAAGGAGTTGTTGGAGTTGGCGATCTTTTCAGAATGGCTGTTTTACATGATCGCTGCCAGCACAATCTTTGTCTTTCGCCACCGTGAACCGGATGCCGTTCGTCCTTACAAGACCTGGGGATATCCGGTTGTGCCCGCGCTGTTTATTTTGTCCGCTGCAATCTTGCTTTATTACACATTTGCAGAGAATGTGCGCAATTCGCTGATGGGAACGTTGGTGATCCTGGCCGGGGTGCCGATCTTCCTGTTCTTCAATATGAAAAAGAAAAAACAGTTGAGCCTTGGGAATTAGTTCGCTTTCTTCAACCGTACTGCGGAAACTTTCTTCGCGGGTTGTTTACGTACGCTGGAAAGCGCCCACACGATCCGTTCGATAGCGGATTCGCAGGTTTCAATGATTTTGTCGTCGCTGGTGACGTGCGCCGCGTATTGCAATGAACTCAGCGCATTGCGGACATGGTGGTTGAGAAACCGCTCCTGCTCCCGCTCTTGTTCTTCCTTGATCTTGAGTGATCCCCGGATCTTTCTTATGCGATAGACCAGGTATCCTGCCACCAATGAATTGATGCCGTGCATGGCAATTCGTGCTGCAAATTCATACCCTCGGTCCGGAAGGGTGAACCATGCAGCAAAAGATCCGGGGAGCAATCCAATGAGAAGAAGCTCGAGCGAAACTCCGACCAGAAAAACACAGAGACCGATGATGAAAGGCAGACGCCTCATACACCTTCAGTATGGGCGCACTCTGACGTGAATAGCAGTGGGCGTTTTGCTTAACCCGAAGGAACTAACCCGCTCTAACCTGCTTCGCGCGCTCATAGACGCGCACATATTCCTTGGCCGACGAACTCCAGGAAAAATCCTTTTTCATCGCGTTGTGCATCAGGTCGCGCCAGCCATCCTTGTCGGCGTATGCATGCAGCGCACCGCGAACGCTATCAAGCAGCGCCTCGCCGGTGTAGTCGTGGAACTTGAAACCGGTGCCCTTCTTGGTCTTTGCGTCCCAGGGTTCAATAGTGTCGTCCAGACCGCCGGTAGCTCGAACAATGGGGATGGTCCCATATTTCAGGCTGTAAATCTGATTCAAGCCGCAGGGCTCATAATGCGATGGCATCAGGAACATGTCCGATCCGGCTTCAATCTTGTGCGCCAGTGCGTTGTCGTATCCAATCTTCACGGCAAACTTGGTGGGGAAGGCTGTGTGCAGCCGACGAAAGAGTTCTTCGTACTCTTTGTCGCCATTGCCCAATGCCACCAATATCAACGGCTCCCGCGCCAATCGGTCTGCAACCTGCGCGATGAGGTCGAAGCCCTTCTGCGCAACGAACCTTGAAACGATGCCCACAACAGGCAACGACAATTGGGCGTCTTGTAGCCCGAATTGCGCCAGTAGATCCTTCTTGCACTCAAGCTTCCCGCTCAGGTCGTTGCTGTCGAGCGAGTACTTTGCGGCGATGAACTTGTCGTGATCGGGACTCCACTCCTGATAGTCGACGCCATTCAATATCCCGGAGACGGTTCCCGCGCGCGAACGGAGAACGCCTTCCAGTCCGAAGCCGTACTCGGCTGTTTGGATTTCCAGGCTGTATCTTTTGCTGACCGTAGTCACGTAGTCAGCATAGACAAGCGCGCCCTTCAGGAAATTCACCTTGCCGTAGAATTCCAGGCGATTGATGGTGAACAGCTCCCACGGCAGCCCTAACAAAGGCAACACGTCCGGCGAAAACAATCCCTGGTATCCAATGTTGTGAACGGTGAAGACGACAGGAACATTGCGAAACGCCGGATCACCAATGTAGTTGGTGCGTAGCAGGACCGGGATCAGCGCGGTCTGCCAATCGTGACAGTGGAAGATATCGGGAACTCCCAAGATTTTCGAGGCTTCCAATACCGCGCGACAATACATCGCAAAGCGCTCAGGGTTGTCCGGGTAGTCTCCCGTGGAAAGTCCGTAGAGTTCGTCGCGCTCAAAGAAAGGCGGATACTCGATAAAGTAGAATTGCACTCCGGAATGTTTGCCGCCGTCCAGAACCGAACAGAAGCGGTATTGGTCATCAAACGGAATGGTCACGCTGGGCAGGACAGTCTTCGGATCGACCAGCTTGGTCTGCCTATACCGCGGCAGGTAAACGGTGACATTGTGGCCGAGTTCGGCAAGGGCGCGTGGGAGCGCACCGACGACATCGGCGAGTCCGCCGGTTTTGGAGTAGGGCACACACTCGGAAGCGGCAAACACAACGTTCATCTTTAAGCCTCCTGCGCGGACTTACGGCACCAAGCATAGCTGAACAAGTGTGCAGTCTAATTTCA
The DNA here is from genome assembly GCA_025462925.1 of Acidobacteriaceae bacterium. Taxonomy (GTDB): domain Bacteria; phylum Acidobacteriota; class Terriglobia; order Terriglobales; family Acidobacteriaceae; genus JAICLA01. The sequence continues at coordinate 4,803 of JAOAPL010000018.1, read as the reverse complement.
TCCGTACGAAGGGTCAATGTGGCGGCATCTGCAAGGAAGACAAATCGCGGTCCGCAGGAGAAGGCGAAGCTGGGACAAAACTTCCTCGTGGATCCCAGCGCGGCACAGCGGATCGTGGATGCGCTAGGCGATATCTCGAAATCCATTGTGCTGGAGATCGGCCCGGGGCGCGGCGCCATCACGCAAATCCTTTCCAAGAGCGCTGGCCGATTGATTGCCATCGAGTATGACCGCAAACTTGCCGCGCAGCTGCGGATGGCGTACTCGCGAGTTCCCAATGTCGAGATCATCGAAGCCGACGTTCTCTCGGTCGACTTCGATACCATCATCCAAGGCGATCTCGGCGGCATCAGCGACCGCCAGAACACGCCGCCGACAAAGGCGCGCATCGTCGGCAATCTTCCTTACTACATCACTTCTGACATCCTGCTCAAACTGTTTGAATTCCATCGCAACTTCGACTCCATCGTGATCATGGTGCAACGAGAAGTGGCAGACCGGATCAGCGCCACCCCCGGGAAGAGCGAATACGGACTGCTCTCAGCAACGGCGCAGCTCTACACCGATGTCGAGAAGCTGTTCACATTGCCGCCTGAAGCCTTCTCGCCGCCGCCGAAGGTCCACTCCAGCGTGTTGCGATTGCGAGTAAATCCCAAGGCCGAATCACTCGGCGTTGGTGCCGGAGAATTCATCGACTTCTTGAAACTGGGATTCGCACAGAAAAGAAAGACTCTGGTCAATAATTTGAAACCGCATTTTGAGGAAGAGCGCCTGAAGAACGGTTTGAAAGAACTCAGGCTGCGCGCGGATGTCCGCGCTGAGGCCGTAAGCCTTGAGAAGATGGCCGGGCTGTTCAAGTCGATTCGTAGTTGACAAGCTACACTCCTGTAAATAAAACCTGAGGCTGCCATGAGAAGACTAGTAATTGCTTTTCTATGCATTTCCCTTGCTGCTGTTGCCCAGACAGAACTCTCGCCAGCGGTACACGAATTCGTCAAGATCGAATCGCCGACATTGGCGCTGACGCATGTGCGCGTCATTGATGGAACCGGGGCGGCTGCTCTCGACGACCAAACAGTTGTAATCGCCGACGGCAAGATCAAATCCATCGGCAAGAGCGGAAGCGTTGAAGTGCCGTCCGACGCCAAGGTCATCGATCTCTCGGGCGATTCGGTGATTCCCGGCCTTGTGGGCATGCACGACCATATGTTCTATCCCGGCGGCGGCGCCCTCTTTCACGAGATGGGATACAGCTTTCCGCGGCTCTATCTTGCCGGCGGCGTCACTACCATTCGCACGACGGGCAGCGTTGAACCATATGCAGACCTCGAGACCAAGAAGTTGATCGACGGCGGACAGATGCCGGGCCCGAAGATGCACATTACCGGGCCGTATATCGAAGGCAAAGGAACGTTTGCCGTCCAACTGCACCAACTCACCGGGCCTGACGACGCCCGCAACACTGTAAATTTCTGGGCAGACCAGGGCGCCACATCATTCAAGATCTACAACTACGTCACGCGCGACGAAATGAAGGCCACCAACGACGCTGCTCATGCCCGCAAGCTCACCGTTACCGGACACCTATGCTCGGTCGGATTCCGCGAGGCCGCAGCGCTGGGCATCGATGATCTCGAACACGGCTTGGTGGTGGATACAGAGTTCTACTCAGGCAAGAAGCCGGATGTTTGTCCGTCACCCCGCGCGGCACTTGCCGAGCTTACAAAGCTTGATATGAGCGGGCCCGAAATTCAGGGGATGATTCGAGACCTGGTCGCGCATCATGTGGCCCTCACTTCAACGCTTCCCGTCTTCGAGCAGTTTGTTCCTGGACGTCCTGCGCCGCAGCGCCGCGTGCTCGATGCAATGGGAGTGGACGCGCGCAATGATTATCTCGGCGCGCGCGTACGCTTGAGTGCCACTCCAGATTCGCCGTGGCCGCAGATGTTTACCAAGGAAATGCAGTTCGAGCGCGAGTTCGTGAAAGCCGGCGGACTGTTGCTTGCGGGACTCGACCCCACCGGGATCGGCGGAGTGCTTGCAGGATTCGGCGATCAGCGCGAAGTGGAATTGTTAGTGGAAGCGGGATTCACGCCGCTGGAGGCAATTCACATTGCCACTGCAAATGGCGCGCAGTTTCTGGGCGAGTCGCAGCGGATCGGCACCATCGCCGCTGGCAAGCAAGCCGACTTGGTTGTAGTTGTGGGCGATCCGTCAAAGAACATCAATGATATTGAAAAGGTGCAGATCGTCTTCAAGGACGGCGTCGGATACGACCCGGTGAAGTTAACGGAATCTGCGCGGGGATTGGTAGGGCTGAGATAGCGAATGGCATGAAATGAAAAAGGCGACCCGTTAAGGTCGCCTCTTCTATTTTCGAAAACCTCTATCTCGGAGTTCTACTTGGACGGCTGTCATGCCCACCACCGTTGCTGCCGGAAGGTGCCGCTGCGGGCGGTGGCGCAGAGACAACTGTCGGCGCCGAAGCTGGGCGCGACATCGGCGCTGACGCAGGCGCTGAAGGCGGAGGCGATGTTCTTGCTGGCCGATCATAGCTTCCCGTCGGACGATCATTGTGGAAGTTCGATTCCACACGGCTCGGGCGCTCTGTTCGCGGCACGATTACTGCAGGCGCTCTTACTACAGGCGCTGTTGCCGGAGTAACTGCTGGTGATGACACCGTCACTGGATGATTCGGTGCCGGGACGACTGGTGAAGTATTTGAATCGGGAATGCGCGAGGCCCGCCACCTGCCCATTCGGTCGATGTTGTCGTTGGTAATGGTAGTCGTACCTCTTCCAGTAGTCAGATTGGAAGAGCCGGCCGTGCCGGAAGTCGTGGCGGCCGGAACCGATGCAGTTCCCGCATCGCGTTCTCTGCGTCTTCGTCCAAGATCAATCACATTCCCACCGTTTCCGACATGGACGATTCCGACTCCCGGCGTGGCCGGTGGAACCGGTCGCACGAAAGTCGTTGGCGGATTTACGACGACTGGTACAGCCGCCCAGTTCGACCAGTTTCTGCCAGGGCGCCAGCACCAGCCGCGTCCGGGCACGTTTATCCATGATCCATAACGGTATGGAGTCCAGCCCCAGGGGTAAGAAGAAACCCACACGAAACCTTGTCCGGGATAGGAGACCCAAGAGCCATCCTGGAACGGCGACCATCCGTATCCCACACCATAAGGCTGCCACACCGAACCGTAGTTACCCGCGTAGACGAAATTGCCGTATTGATTGAGATCGCTGACGCCGTAACTATAGGCGGAAGAATATCCGTTGAAGCTATGTCGATTGGCGTAAGTGCTGATCTCCTGATCACGTTCGCGATCCCAAAGATCCTGTGACTCTTCGGTGATTCCCTTCGCAAGGTAATTGCGCTCAGGATCATTGAAATTCAGAGTGAGAGTTTCATTCTTACGAACTTGAACGCGCTCGCCGCTTCGTTTTACCAGTTCGACGTCACCCTTGAAGACCGCTAGATTCAGCTCTTGGTTGTCAGCCACCACCCGAAAATGCGAGGACTTCTGCGGGGTCAAGTACTGCTGCTTCACGGTGATCGTCACATCGTCGTGTTTCTTGCTGACATTGAAGTAGGCTTCGCCTTCCTGCAAGTTCATCTGCGTGACGCGGTCTTCTCCACGCATGCTCAAGCTGGAAAATTCTAAAATGGTTTCGGGAGTGAGGCGGGTGGTGCTTCCGTCTTCAAATTCAATCTCCGCGCGGCCGTCGTTGCGCGTCCATAGGCGAGAGCCTTGGATGACCGGCATGTTGAGAAATGCCCGATGGAAACCTTGTCCATCGCCTCGATCCATTTGAACATCGCCATCGACATAACTCAGTCGAACTATCCGGACCTGTGAATCAGCCAAAGCAGAGGCTGCGAACAGAGACAGCACAGCAACCAAGGTGCATAGCATTCTCCGGTTCATAAAATCTCCTTACTGGCGCTTCCTTTGTTCGATGCTAGGCCTTGGTACGGAGTTTCGCAATATTTCATCGCTGGCCGTCGGAGGCCATTTGCAGCAGATGTTCGGCCCGCTTGCGGGCCATTCCCATTACGGCGCCGTCGTTTGCGATATCACGCAAACAGTCGCCTATCAGGCCTATTTCCGCCAGAAAGCCACTATTGGCTAACTGCTCAAGACTTGCCAGTTCGGCATTCAGGCCGAGCTTGTCAAACCTGCGGAGACGTCGCAGCCGGGGCTCCGCCTCCAATGTCGCAGAGATACCCTGAAAGAGGCTTGCCAGTTCGGTGATGGGTTTATTCTCTGACCAGTTGAATGATGCGCTTCCGCTTCGGGTTTTGTCGGAGTAGGAGAGGGTCTTCTTTCCCGTGAATGCCACTTTGTTTTTCGTGTAATCGAAACTTCCATTGAAGTAGTCAGCCTGCTTGGCCAATTCGAAGATCCGGGTACGAGTGGCCGGAGAAAGATTGAAATTCTTGTTCAACGTCTCTACTTCGCCGCTCTGCGCGGCAGGCTTTCCGCTGGACTTGTACACGGCATGACCATCGGCATCGACGTCAAATTCGTAGTGAGGCACTTCCATGGCATCGTGATCGAATGCGAAATGGACTTTAGGAAGTGGAGCGGAGACTGATCCGTATGCCGTTGCTTTCTGCCCAAATGCGGAGAGGGTTGCAGCGAAGAACAAAATCACGATCTGCAGTGCAGGTTTGATTCTCATCTACTTGGAAGTCGCAGCCTTTTGCCGGACGATGGTAGCCGACGTGTGCAGGTGACATATGGCGATCGCCAGTGCGTCGGCGGCGTCAGATGGCTCCGGGATCTGATTGAGTTTC